>NZ_JAAGPS010000280.1:0-1885 GCF_017105025.1 Paraburkholderia sp. Ac-20336
CTTCGGCGCTGCCGCCGAGCCATGCGTTCACGCGCTCGAGCGCGGCATGATCGGCGCGCGGCAGCGTCGCCCGCGCGCGGGCGAGCGCCGCGTCGAAGTAGACGTTGTCGGCGGCGCTGCGCAAGCCGTTCTGCGGATAGATGCGGTACACCGGGAAATGCACGACCAGTTCGGTCAGCACGCGGCGCAGCGTCGTGAACGTGAAGTCGCGCGTCGCTAGCGAATCGCGCGCGATGCGGTGCAATGCGCGCGCGGCGCGATCGAGTTCCGCCGCGAGGTTTTCCGCGAGAATCTTGCGGCGCGCGGCGAGCGCTTCGTCGGCGAAATGCGCGGCGCGGCCGGTCAGCTCGACCCATGTGCGCGCGAGCGGTTCGGCGCCGGCCGGATCGTGCAGCAGCGCGCCGACGTCGTTCATGAAGTCGTAGCCGGTCGTACCGTCGATGGGCCAGTCGTCGCGCAGCGGCTCGTCGTGGCCGAGAATCTTCTCGACCACGACGTACGGCGCCGTGTCGCGCAACTCGGCGAGCCGTTGCCGCAGGCGCTGGCAGTATTCGCGCGGCTCGGCGAGTCCGTCGACGTGATCGATGCGCAGACCGTCGACGAGCCCTTCGCGATACAGCCGGAAGATCAGCGCATGCACCGCGTCGAACACCTCGGGCCGCTCGATACGCACGCCCGCGAGCGTCGAGATGTCGAAGAAGCGCCGCCAGTTCACTTCGTCGGACGCGGTGCGCCACCACGCGAGCCGGAAGTGCTGCCGTTCGAGCAGCCGATGCAGCCGGTCGCGCGTGACCGGGTCTTCCGGCGCATACGCTTCGAGCACGAAGTCGAGCTCCGCGGCGCCGTTGCGCGCCGCGAACTCGCGCAGCGCGTCGCGCGCAACGGCCGCGCGCGGCTGATCGGCGGGCTGCGTCGTGAGTCCCTGAAAGCGGTTGGCGAGCGCGCCCAGATCGGCGCGCTCGGCGCTCAGCAGGATCGCCGCGTAATCGATCGGGCACACCGGGAATACGTGCGGGCCGTAGCGAACATCAAAGCGCCCGCTGTCGGCCGCGAAATGCAGCGCGATGCGGCCCGCGGCAAGCTCCTCGCCGTAGGGCGCGCCGAGCATCGGCAGCAGCACCTTGCCGCGCAAGGCGGGGTCGGGCGAATGCCAGTCGACGTCGAAGTGGCGCGCATACGCGCTGTGGCGCCCCCATTCGAGGATGTCGAGCCACCACGCGTTGCTCGATCCGCCGACGCCCATATGGTTCGGCACCATATCGACGATGAGGCCCATGTCGTGCGCGCGCAGCTTTTCGACGAGGCGCCGCAAGCCCGCCTCGCCGCCGCATTCGGCGCTGACGTCGGTGTAGTCGACGGTGTCGTAGCCGTGCGTCGAGCCGGGCTCGGCCGTCGTGATCGGCGATGCGTACAGGTGGCTGATGCCGAGCGCGGCAAAGTATTCGACGTGGCGCGCGGCGTCGTCGAACGTGAAGCCTCGATGGAACTGCAGGCGTAGGGTGGAGCGTGGGACGGTCATGGCGTGTCGGGCTCCGAAGAAGCGTTGGATGAAGGGGTAGCGGGGCGCGCCGAAGTCGAAGCCGGAGCCGAAGCCGAAGCCGGGGAAGCCGGGGAAGCGGAAGAGGCCGAAGCATCCGAATCCGGCGCGCCGGCCGGCACCGAAGCGGCGGCGCGGCGCACGCGGTCGATCTCGCGCAGGCGCTCGCTGAACGCGGCGTCGTCGAACATCGCATCGACC
This sequence comes from Paraburkholderia sp. Ac-20336, assembly GCF_017105025.1. NCBI lineage: Bacteria > Pseudomonadati > Pseudomonadota > Betaproteobacteria > Burkholderiales > Burkholderiaceae > Paraburkholderia > Paraburkholderia sp. Ac-20336. Next base: position 1,739 of record NZ_JAAGPS010000280.1, read on the forward strand.
GGCAGCGTCATGCGGCGGCGCCAGTTCGGATGCTCGTCGATCGAGCCCGGCAGGTTCGGCTGCTCGACGAGCGCGAGCAGGTCTTCGAGCGGGAGCGTGACGAGCTCGCAGGGCGTGGCCGCGACGAACGCGAGCGCCGCGTCGACC
>NZ_JAAGPS010000281.1:0-1575 GCF_017105025.1 Paraburkholderia sp. Ac-20336
GGGCGAGGCGCGCCGCCGCGCGGTTGCGCGAGCGCCGCGCGCAGCGCCGCCGCGATGCTGTCGACGTCGGACGGATCGAGATAGGCGACGTGCTGCGCGAAGTATTCCTCGGTCGAGCCGACTTTCGTCACAGCAATGCGCGCGCCCGCCGCATGCGCTTCGAGCGCGGCCAGCCCCGGCGTTTCGAGCGTGCTCGGCAGCACGAACGCTTCGCAGGCCGCGTAGGCCGAGCGCAGCACCGGCGAATCGTGCGCGAGCGTGCCCGCGTAGACGAGCTGGGCGCCGCCTTCGGCGAAGCACGCCCGCGCATATTCGGGGTCGCGCTGATGGCCGATCAGCACGAGCTTCAGTTCGGGGAACGATTTCATCGCGCGGATCAGCGCGAGCTGGTTCTTGCGCGGCTCGATGTTGCCGACGTTGAGAACGAAGCGGCCGTCGATGCCGGTTTCGCGGCGGAACAGTTCGGGCGCGACCGGCTCGTAAAAGCTCTGCTCGACGCCGTTGAGCACGCTGACGAATTTCTCGCGCGGCAGATCGAAGATGCGCGCGAGCGTGTCGCACTCGATTTCCGAGTTGGCGACCACGCGGTCCGCGAGAAGAAACTGCTGATGGATTTCGCCGATCGGATAGAGATGCTTCGTTTCTTCCGTCACCCAGAGGCTCGACGACACGACGAGCGGCAAGCCGAGCTGTTTGACGAAGTTGCAGAAGTGCACCGAGCCGCCGACGCACGAGAAGAAATGCACGAGGTCGTGCTCGAGAAAACGCGGATTCCACGGATCGAACAGCGTGACGTCCACGCCGTGCGCGGGCAGATGCTTGCGATACGCCAGCAACTGGATCTCTCCGCCGCCTGGGGTATGGAAAGCCATCGGGTAAGTGGCGAACAGCACTTTCATAGGTGGCGCTCTTTTGGCTCAAACAGGTTCTTGTCTTCAGACGCGCGCGTGGTGCCGCGCATGTCCTGGGTTGCGGCCGCCCCGCGCGGGTGGCCTCATGCCGGCGCTCGCTCCGGCGCGCGGGCGGTTGTCCGCTCACGCGGCCCGGCGGCGGGCCTGCTTGTGCTGTTGTCGAGCACGTTGGATCGATACCACGAATTCCACATGCGCGAATATGTTTGAGTTGTTACGAAGTGTACGAACGGGGCGCCAGCGGGTACACGTCCGTTTTATCATCACGGCCCGAAGCGTCGGCCTCGCGTCGGACGCTACCGGTAGCGCGGCCATTCTAGCGCCTCGTGCCCGCGCGCCGGAGCCGTGGCGGGCGTGGCCCGCATACCGCATACAATACGTTCCCAACCCGACTTCCGAGAAAGCCCCGTCGATGCCAGATTGTATCGTGTCTGATCCGCGTTTCCTGCCGCATGCGGCAGGGGCGAGCCTTGATGGCGCGCACTCGCGCGCGCGGTGCGGGCCGGATGCGAGCGGAGCTCGCCGATGAGCCTGCTCGTTCTCGTGACCGGTGCCAACGGCTTTGTCGGCAAGGCGGTGTCGCGCGCGCTGCTGCGGCGCGGCGACCGGGTCGTCGGCGATCCCGAACTGATGAACCGCTTCGGCCGGCTGCGTGCGAAGGTGT
>NZ_JAAGPS010000282.1:0-238 GCF_017105025.1 Paraburkholderia sp. Ac-20336
GAAAAAAAAAAAAAAATCTTATCCATCTAAGTTCAGCTACAGCTCCCCATTTATCTTGCTCTATTCGTCGATCTTCTAACGCTCAAAATGCTGTATCTGCCTTTTGCCCGCAGCAACTCACCTCTTGAAATTACTACACTCACCCCATTCAAATAGGTGGTCTGTGGATGATGCACGATATGCTGGCTCCATCATCACACATGTGTGAGTGTGATCTTTGTCGTCAGACGCACCGCAT
>NZ_JAAGPS010000283.1:0-233 GCF_017105025.1 Paraburkholderia sp. Ac-20336
AAGTGAAGACGATGTAGTGGGGTATGAGTCAAGATGATAAGGCTGAGTGGAGAGGCACGACGATGGTGGAGGAGGAGGAGATGCGGAGTCATATGAAGGAGTGGCGCGTGAGTGTATGGCGCATGAAGACGGACTACGGGCAGAGATGGAGGCGCAATGAGAATATGGGATAGGAGCTGGCTGTGTTGCGATAGATCACTGTGGGAGGAGAGGTCTTTTTTTTTTTTTTTTTT
>NZ_JAAGPS010000284.1:0-1232 GCF_017105025.1 Paraburkholderia sp. Ac-20336
TGACGTCCTTCGGGACGGCGCGGCTCGCGCACCAGGTCCTCGAGGCCGAGCGGAAAGCGCCTCGCGCGCTCGCTGGTCATGAAGCGCCGCTGCCGTCGCGCAGCCAGTCGCGCGCCGTGGACAGCATTTGCGTGTAGGTCAGATCGAGCTGCAGCGGCGTGATCGACACGGCGCCGTTGGCGACCGCGTGAAAATCGGTGCCTTCGCTCGCGTCGCGCGCACTGCCCGATGGGCCGATCCAGTAGATCGGCTCGCCGCGCGGGTTGGTCTCGCGGATCACCGGCTGCGACGGATGCCGCTTGCCGAGCCGCGTGATCTGCCAGCCACGCAGTTCTTCGTACGGCAAGTTAGGAATGTTGACGTTCAGCAGCGGATGCCCCGGCAACGGCCGCTCGAGATAATGCGCGACGATTTCGGCGGCGACGCGGGCCGCATCGTCGAGATGCACCCAGTCTTTGTCGACGAGCGAAAACGCGATGGCCGGCACGCCGAACATGATGCCCTCGGTGGCCGCCGCGACGGTGCCCGAGTACAGTGTGTCGTCACCCATGTTCTGGCCGTTGTTGATGCCCGATACGACGAGGTCCGGCTTGTGGTCGAGCATGCCCGTCAGCGCAATGTGCACCGAGTCGGTCGGCGTACCGTTCACGTAGTAGAAACCGTTGGCGGAGCGCAGAACCGACAGCGGCCGCCACAGCGTCAGGGAATTCGACGCGGCGCTGCAGTTCTGTTCGGGAGCCATGACGGTGACGTCCGCGATCGGCTTGAGCGCTTCGTAGAGCGCGGCCAGGCCCGGCGCCAGATAACCGTCGTCGTTGCTGAGTAGGATTCGCATGCGGCGATTGTAACCGAGGAAAGATGGCACGCGAGCGACATGACCGGCGCGCTTGCGTGGCAAGCGAAACGCGCCGGCCTTGCGCACTGCCCGGCAATAAATCGCACGGTCGTGCGAATTGTTTTACACTCAAAATCGTTGCGAACCCTAACCGAGATGGAGACACGATGCGCGCGATTCGCTGCAAGCAATACGGGCCGCCCGAGAGCCTGGTCGTCGACAACCTGCCGGACCTCGAAGCGCCGCCCGGTCACGTCGTGATCGACGTCAAGGCCGCCGCCGTCAACTTCCCCGACGTGCTGATCATCGAGAACAAATACCAGTTCAAGCCGCCGCTGCCGTTCACGCCGGGCTCTGAAGCCGCGGGCGTGGTGCGTGCGGTGGGGGCGGGTGTCAC
>NZ_JAAGPS010000285.1:0-238 GCF_017105025.1 Paraburkholderia sp. Ac-20336
GAAAAAAAAAAAACAAGTTCTACCCTCTAAAGTGACCACCATCGATACACTGCGCAACATGACTAACAGATCTGGACAGCACTCGCTCCACCCGTGCGGCAATATATTTCCAGACATCCACGTCATTCCTCGTGCCACTCCTAGCGCGCCTAGACCCATCACAACTACTGAGATCGTACCGACTCACCATGAACGCAACATGTGTTCCCGACACTGTTGACTGATCTGAGTCATACGA
>NZ_JAAGPS010000286.1:0-1501 GCF_017105025.1 Paraburkholderia sp. Ac-20336
GCTGTCTGAGTGCTGCTCATCCAATATGTACTTGTAGTTTTTTGTTTTGAGTGAGCCGACGACCACCGAGATGTCAACTCTCATTCACACCCTTTCCCTCCGCGCCGCCCTTCCGCTCTTCCGCTCGACGCGCCCGGCCGCGCCGAGTCTGGCATCGTCCACGTCTTCGCGCGCAACAGGCTGCCGTATAGCGACACCGTGCCCTCGCCGCGTCCGCTCGTCAGCACCGACACGAGCGTGCTCGATGCCGCTTCGCGCGGCCGCGCGGGCATCGCCTGCAACGCGGCCAGCAGATCGGCGACAGGCACGCGCCGCGCGGGCGTCAGCGCGTGCAGGTCGAGCAGCCATGCGGGCGCATGCGCGGCGCTCCAGTAGCGGCGCCAGTCGGCGGAATCGAGTTGCAGGCGCGCCGGTTCAAAGTAGAGTCCGCACGATTGCACGAGCGCGTGCTCGCGGTCGACGTGGCCGCCCGTCATGCAGCAATACACTTCGTCGCGGTCGCCGCCGTTGCAGACGTAGTCCGGCGTCGCGATGTGGCGATCCACCAGATAGCCGTAGACGAACAGCTTCCAGACACTGCCGAGCGGCGTTTCCAGCGTCGCGGGCAACGCTTGCGCGGCTTGCGGCGAAAGCGCGGGCGCCGTGCCGCTCGCATCCGTTTGCCAGAGCTGGGGCTGGTTGTCGCGCAGCCAGGCGAAGCGCAGCGGGGTAGCCGCGGTCGAAGCGGAAGATGATGATGAGCCGTGGCTGGCCGGGCGATCATGCGCGGCCAGCGTGAGCGATGACGACGGCAAGGCAGCGGCCGAAGCCGAAACGGGCGCCACGGCCAAGGCCAGCGTCGCCAAGGCCGAGCGCAACGCCAACGCCGCCGACGGCAACCCCGTCGCCGCGGCCAAAGCCGCCCCGGCATTCCGTCCGCGATACACGCCACCCGCACGCGCCTCGCACACAGCCGCGCCGCCGCCTCGCAGCCGCGCCGCCCACCACGCCCCGATCCGCCAACGCGCCCCACGCATGGCCGCCTCGCCTACTGAATCCGCAGCGACGTCATGCGATCGCTCTTGCCGCCCTCGAACGCCTTCGCGTCGGGCTGGTACATGCGGAAGTAGCGCGCCGGCGGCAGCGTGAACGTGCCGGGCAACGAGAAGCGCACCAGTTGCCGCAGCGTGACCGGCTTATCGAGCAGCGGCACCGGCTGGTGATACGCCAGCTCGCCCATCTCGTACGACGCCGCGCGCTGGAACGGCTGCGGACCGCTGCCGTCCTTCGCGCCGGGCAGGCCGTCGATCGACACGCCCCAACTGGTCGCCTCGACGTCGCCGCCCGGCGGCAGCGGCACGTCGAGCAGACCGTAGTGGTAGGCGTTGCCCGAGCGCGGCGTCAGCGTGACTTCGTCGACGTAGAGCGCGTTGCTGTCGAGCGGATCGCCGGACTTCACCAGATGCGCGCTGAACGTCGCGCGCCCGAGCTGGCTTTCGCCGGCCCCGGCCTTCTTCGGATC
>NZ_JAAGPS010000287.1:0-238 GCF_017105025.1 Paraburkholderia sp. Ac-20336
GAAAAAAAAAAAAAAAGAAAAAAAAAAAAAAAAAGAAAATCAGGAACGGAAGAAAAAAGAGAGAACAAACAGAAATAAAATATAAATAGAGATACGATTGAGTCATACATATAGACGCAACCGTGGACTAGCGTACACCTAAGATATACGGGATGAACGTATAACATGTAAACGCAGGTGTGCATAAGACAATGACGTACGTAGACGATACACTATATACTAAACCAATACGTTCATA
>NZ_JAAGPS010000288.1:0-1640 GCF_017105025.1 Paraburkholderia sp. Ac-20336
TACAGCGCCGACAGCGTCGCCATGCGCGGATTCGCGAGATCGCGGATCGCCGCGTCGTCGGCGAGAATCTGGCGGATCAGCATGTATTTGCGCTGACGCTCGGTCTCGTCGAGTTTCACGCCGTCGTCGGCTTCCTTCAGGGCTTCGACCAGATGCCGGTATTCCTCCTGCAGCTCGACCAGATCGCTCCACAGGGCGTGGCGAGCCGCCATCAGCATGCGGCAGGACAGTGCGGCGATAGCCTCGTATCGGGAAAAATATTCTGCGTTCGATGTCATCTCATGCTTTCCGCGGCAGGCTGCGTAGCCATGCGCGCAACCTCCGGGCCAATCCCGATCCATGCCTCTTCGAGCGTGGCGAGCAAACCGTCGATCTCCACCAGCATCGCCTCGCTCGAATGAATATTGGCTTCGAGCAGCCGGCGCGTCATATAGCTGTACAGCGCATTCAGCCGCCCCGCGATCTCGCCGCCCACCTCGAGGTTCAGCGACTGCTGCAACCCGCTTTCGACGATCCGGATCGCCTTGCTGACCGCCATGCCGCGCTCCGCGACATTGCCCTGCTGCAGATGCATGCGGGCTTGCGCGATGGCCTGCCTTGCGCCCTGGTACAGCAACACGATGAGACGATGCGGACTGGCGCCCATCACGGCCGTCTCGACACCGACGCGTGCATACGCGCTGGCTCCAGCGTGTCCCGGGGAAAACATCGGCGCTCCTCCTCTGATACGGATACTGACTGCGATTGGGTCATGGCTCGGCCCTGCGGCGCGTTGTCGCGCCCGAACCGGCCTGTACCCTGGTTATCGGATACGCGGCGGCAAAGCTTTAGAGCAATGTAAGCAAGGGGGATCGAGGGGCGTCAAAGGAATCGGCCGGCTTGCGCGCCGGCCAGGCTGGCTTGCCGGTTTTCGTGCGGGGGGATGCAGAACCCGGGCGAAACCCAGGCGCAACTCGCACGAAACCCGCGCAAAACCGTTCAGATCGACATCTGCGCGATGTCGTTGTAGGCGGCCACGAGCTTGTTGCGCACCTGCAGGCCGAACTGGAAGCCGATGTTGGCCTTCTGCATGTCGACCATCACGTCGTTCAGCGAGACGTTCGGCGAGCCGAGCTCGAACGCCTGCGATTCGCCGATCGCGCTCTGCTGGTCGCTGCTGATCTTGTCGAGCGAGGCCTTCAGCGCCGAGGCGAAACTCGTGGGCGTCGCCGCGCCGGACTCGTTCGCCGCCGGGCTCGCGTCGCCGGCCGCCTGCGCCGCCATCGCCTGCATCTGTTGCAGCGCCGACGAAAGCGCGTTCACGGGCATGGTCATGTTTTCTCCGTTGGATGTGCGATCGGACTGCCGGAAGGTGTACCGATCTGGACGAAAGCATAGCAGCGCCCCCTTCGGGAAAGCCCCGAAACTAGGGGGGAAACCCGGCTCTATTCAAGCAATCGGGTTGAGCGTCGCCACGGATAATTTCAAGCGTGAAAGTCTCTGTCCGTTCCCTCGCCGAGCCCCGGCGCGATCAGGCGGCAGAACGCAAAGGCATCCCGGAGATACCCGACGCATGGATTCGTCAGCCAACTCGTTGATCAACCCCGACGCCCGCATGGGGCTCGCCGGCGCGCAGCCCGCGCCCGGCCAGCCCGCCAGCG
>NZ_JAAGPS010000289.1:0-1703 GCF_017105025.1 Paraburkholderia sp. Ac-20336
GGCAGCCGCCGGCGCGCGGCGCGCGAGCGCCATCGCGATACGCCGGTCATGGTGGACGCCGTGGTGCACGGCGCGGTGGTGGCGCTCGCGGGCGCGGGTTGACGGCATCGGCGGGGCCTGCCGTCTTCGCTTCATCGATGAACTTTTATAAAAGGAGACACAGATGTTTCGCATAACTAGACGGTTTTGCATGGCAGTCGCGCTGTGCGCGGCGAGTGCGATGAGCGTGTCGGCCTTCGCCGAGCCGCTGCAGAAGATCGTGCTGCGTACCGACTACAAGTTCAACGGCTACGTCGCGCCGTTCGCGCTGGCCGTCGTGAACGGCTATTACAAACAGGCCGGTCTCGACGTCTCGATCGAGCAGGGCCAGGGTTCGGGCACGACCGTGCAGACCGTCGCGTCCGGTGCCGACGACTTCGGTCTGTCCGATGCCTCGATCGCCGTGCTCGGCATCACCGCGCAGAACATCGGCGTGAAGCTCGTTTCCGTGTACACGCAAACGGCGACGATGGGGCTCATCTACCGCGCCAATTCGGGCTTCACCGGCGACCTCAAGCAATTGCAGCACAAGGCCGTGATTTCGAGCGCCGGCACCGCGGACCTGCGGATGCTGAATCCGGCGCTCGCGAGCGTGGGCATGAGTACCGACGACGTGCAGCTGCAGATCGTCGATGCGAACGCGCGCGTGCCGCTGTTCCTGAAAACCGACGGCGCGTTCCTCACCGGCTTCGCGACCGGCGACCTGCTGCGCATCCGCAGCCGCATGCCCGACGCGAAGTACATGCCCTACGCGAAATACGGCGTGGTCGCGTACGGCACCGGCCTCATCGCGAGCGACGACATGCTCGCGAAGCATCCCGACGTGGTGCGCAAGTTCGTCGACGCGAGCCGCAAGGGCTGGGAAGCGGCGCAGCGCAACCCCGAGGCGGCCGTCGACGCGAGCCTGAAGCTGTACCCCGATCTGAACCGCGAGTTCGTGGCGGGCGGCCTGAAGATCGCGCTCAACGAACAGCTGCATACGCCGGCCACGGCCGGTCATCCGATTGGCTGGACCGACGAGGGCGACTGGAAAAAGATGCTCGACGTCCTCTCGAAGTACGCGGGTGTCCACAATCCGAAGGCACCGTCCGCTTACTACACCAACCAGTTCATCTCTCAATAGGGACAGCGGGAACGCAATGAGTACAGCACAGGCAATCTATAACGCCATCGCCGCCGAGCAGATCGATCACGTGTTCTGCGTGCCGGGCGAAAGCTACCTCGCGGTGATGGACGCGTTTCACGGCAGCGACTCGCCGCGCCTGATCGCGACGCGCCACGAAGAGGGCGCCGGGCTGATGGCCGAGGCATGGGCCAAGGCCACCGGCAAGACCGGCGTCTGCATGGTGACGCGCGGGCCCGGTCTCACGCATCTGGCGATCGCGCTGCATACGGCGCAGCAGGACTCGACGCCGCTCGTCGCGCTGGTCGGCCAGGTGCCGTCGGACGTGCGCTATCGCGAGGCGTTCCAGGAAATGGACGTGGTCGCGTATGCGCGGCCGATGGCGAAATGGGCACTCGAAATCGGCCGTGGCGACCGTGCCGCCGAACTGATGCAGAAGGCGTTTCACGTCGCGCAAAGCGGCCGGCCCGGCCCGGTGGTGGTGAGCCTGCCCGAGGACGTCGACCGCGAGCTGGCCGTTTCGGCGCCGGCGCGCATGGCC
>NZ_JAAGPS010000026.1:0-60404 GCF_017105025.1 Paraburkholderia sp. Ac-20336
TACCGACAGCACGACCTCGCGCACCCATACCGGCGCGCGCGGCGCGAGTCCGAGCGCGGCGGCTTCGTCGGCCCATGGTAGCGCGACCGCTTCGCGCGTCACGCGCACCGCGACCGCGCCGAGCGCACGCAGATGAGCAGTCAGGGAACCGCCGCGAGTCAGCCAGTCTTTCTGCGCGGCGCTGAAGGTGGGCAAAGGTGCGACACGCCAGTGCGCGTCGGCGGGATCGAAACGGATAGGCATGGTGTCGGATTATAGCGGCGCGGTCTTGCAGCCCTCTTCATCGCGGCAGTTCACGGCGCCACCTCTGCAATCTGACGCATAACGCCAATGCAAGCGCACCGGTGCATGCGAAAAACGCGTTAGACAAAAACCAGCCAAGCGAAACAACTCACCGCACCCGTTCGCCTCATCGGTCGCAAAACCTCGGGTACAAAACTCCGGGCGCAAAACCTCGGGCGCAAAAAAATGCGCTGCCAAAGCAGCGCATTTTCTCAACCAGGGAGCGTCAATCCAGCAACGGCAGCAACGGCATCAACGCCCCCGACTCACGTTCAACCCGCGCGCGACAGCAGCAACGCGTTGGTGCGCTTCACGAAGCTCGCCGGGTCTTCGAGCGAGCCGCCTTCCGCGAGCAGCGCCTGATCGAACAGCAGATGGCACCAGTCGTCGAAATTCGCGCTATCGGCATGCAGGCCCTTCACGAGCGCATGCTCCGGATTCACTTCGAGAATCGGATGGAACGACGGCGCATCCTGGCCCGCGGCCTTCAGCATGCGCTGCAGGTAGCCGCTCATTTCGCCGTCGTCGGCGACGAGGCACGACGGCGAATCGGTCAGGCGGAACGTCAGACGCACGTCCTTCGCCTTGTCCTTCAGCGCGTCCTTCATCTTCTCGACGAGCGGCTTGAACTCCTCGCCGACCTTCTCCTGCGCCGCCTTTTCCTCGTCGTTCAGCGCGCCGAGATCGAGGTCGCCGCGCGCGACGCTTTGCAGCGGCTTGCCGTCGAATTCGTTGAGGAACGACAGCATCCATTCGTCGACGCGATCGGTCAGCAGCAGCACTTCGACGCCCTTCTTGCGGAACACTTCGAGGTGCGGGCTATGCGCGGCGGCCTGCCAGGTATCGGCGGTCACGTAGTAGATCTTGCTCTGCTCGGGCTTCATGCGCGCGACGTAGTCGGCCAGCGCCACGGTCTGTTCGGCCGTGCCCGTATGCGTCGTCGCAAAACGCACGAGCTTCGCGATGCGCTCGCGATTGGCGAAATCCTCGCCGATGCCTTCCTTCAGCACCTGGCCGAATTCCTTCCAGAAGCCCGCGTACTTTTCCTTGTCGGCGTCGTTGTCCGAATTGGCAAGTTCTTCGAGCATCGACAGCGCGCGCTTCGTCACGCCTTCGCGAATCGCCTTCACGTCGCGGCTTTCCTGCAGGATTTCGCGCGATACGTTGAGCGGCAGATCGGCCGAATCGACCACGCCCTTCACGAAGCGCAGATACGTGGGCAGCAGTTGCTCGGCGTCGTCCATGATGAACACGCGCTTCACGTACAGCTTCAGGCCGCCGCGCTGCTCGCGGTTCCACAGATCGAACGGCGCGTGCGCCGGCACGTACAGCAGTTGCGTGTATTCGCTGCGGCCTTCGACGCGGTTATGCGTCCACGTGAGCGGGTCCTGATGATCGTGCGAGATGTGCTGATAGAACTGCCTGTACTGCTCGTCGCTGATGTCGTTCTTCGAGCGGGTCCACAGCGCACTCGCCTGGTTGACGGTCTCGTCCTCGTCCTTCGTGACCATCTCGCTCTTTTCCGCGTCCCACTCTTCCTTCTGCATCAGGATCGGCAGCGCGACGTGGTCCGAGTACTTCTGGATGATCGACTTCAGGCGATGCGACGACAGCAGTTCGTCCTCGTCGGCACGCAGATGCAGCGTGATGGTCGTGCCGCGCGCGGCGCGCTCGATCTGCTCGACCGCGAAATCGCCCTCGCCCGCGCTTTCCCAGCGAACGCCTTCGGCGGCCGGCAAACCGGCGCGGCGCGTCTCGACCGTGATCTTGTCGGCAACGATAAAGCCCGAGTAGAAGCCCACGCCGAACTGGCCGATCAGCGCCGCATCCTTCTGCTGGTCGCCCGACAGCTTGCCGAAGAACTCCTTGGTGCCCGAGCGCGCGATCGTGCCGAGGTTCGCGATCGCTTCGTCGCGGCTCATGCCGATGCCGTTGTCGTCGATCGTGACGGTGCGCGCGGCCTTGTCGTACGAGACGCGAATCCGCAGGTTCGGATCGTTTTCGTACAGCGCGCTGTTTTCGATCGCTTCGAAGCGCAGCTTGTCGGCCGCGTCGGACGCGTTCGAGATCAGCTCGCGCAGAAAGATTTCCTTGTTGCTGTACAGCGAATGGATCATCAGTTGCAGAAGCTGCTTCACTTCTGCCTGAAAGCTCATGGTTTCTTGGGCCATGGTCGGACTTCCTCTCTGTTGCGAATCAGGTTTCGGGCGATGGGGTGCCGGGCGACAAGGTATCGAACCGCGGCGAACCGGGGTTCGAACCCGCGTCCGGGTCCCGCGGGCGGGCCGAGGCTCACATCAAAGTGCGAGCGAGGCCGCGCCGGATCGTTCGCGCAAATGGGGACGCCCCGGCGCGGTTTCAAGGGGGGCCGGACAGTTCAGGCCGGGCGGCGCGCGACGCCGTCGAGATAGCGGCTCAGAAACGCCGGCAATTCCGGATCGCCGCAATTAGCGATATTGAAGCGCATCCACGTGCTCGGCGACTGCTGCGGCGAAAACAGCCCGCCCGGCGTCAGCAGGAAGCCGGCTTCGTGCCCGGCCGCGGCGAGCGCGCCCGCGTCGACGCCGGTGTCGGCCCACAGGAACATGCCGGCCGTCGGCGTCAGAAACAGTTTCAGGCCGGTCTTTTCGAGTACCCGCACGGCTTTGTCGCGCACGCCGTCGAGCCGCGCGCGCACGCGCTCGACGTGCCGCCGGTAGTGGCCTTCGGTCAGAATCTTGTAGATCACGCGCTCGTTGAGTTCGGGGCTTGTCATGCCGACCAGCATCTTCTGGTTGCTGACCACCCGCGCGACGTCCGGCCCACACGCGATAAAGCCGACGCGCAGATTCGGCGCGAGCGTCTTCGAAAAGCTGCCGAGGTAGATCACGCGCTTCAGCTGATCGAGGCTCGCGAGCCGCGTGCCCGGGTAGCCGGGCGGGCACAGGTCGCCGTAGATGTCGTCCTCGACGACGATGAAGTCGTACGCCTCGGCGAGGCGCAGGATGCGGAACGCCTGGGCGGCGGAGAGCGACGTGCCGGTCGGGTTCTGCAGCACCGAGTTGATGACGAGCATTTTCGGCCGCCATTCCTGCACGAGCGCTTCGAGCGCGTCGAGATCGGGGCCGTCCGGTGTGTACGGCATGCCGACGAGCCGCGCGCCCTGCGCGGCGAAACAGGCGAACATCTGGAACCACGCCGGATCGCCGACGATCACCGCATCGCCCGGCTTCACGTAAATGCGCGAAATCAGGTCGATCGCCTGCGTGACACCCGACACCATCACGATCTGCTCGGGCGACGCGCCGATCTCCAGTTCCTCGAGCCGCGTCTGCAATTGCTGGCGCAGCGGCAGAAAACCCTGCGCGGTGCCGATGCCGAGCATCTGCGCGCCGCTTTGCCGGCCAAGCGTGCGCAGCGCATTGGTAATCAGGTCGCCGTCGAGCCAGCGCGCCGGCAGGTAGCCGAGGCCGGGGCTGCGCTCGGGCCGCGCGCCGGTGTGGAGCATGTTGCGCAGCAGCCAGACGACGTCGATATTCGCCGGCGCGGGTAAGGTTTCGGCGCGCGGGGGCAGTTCGCTGAACGTCGCGCTGCTCTGCCGCTCGCGCACGTAGAAGCCGGAGCCGCGCCGCGATTCCAGATAGCCCTGCGCGACCAGCCGCTCGTACGCCTCGACCACCGTGAAGCGCGACACGCCCTTGTCGAGCGCGAGCTTGCGGATCGACGGCATGCGCATGCCGGGGCGGAACACGCGCTCCTCGATGCGGCGGCACGCCCACTGGACGAGCTGCTCGACCAGCGTCAGCGACGCCGTGTCGTGTGGGGCGGGAATCTGGGCAAGCGGGACGGACATGACGGGCTCCAACTGTACCGAATAGTATCGTGCCGATTGTACCGTTACTGTGCCGGTTGCGGCCGTTACATTGAAGCGTCACGAAGCGTGATGGCGCGGCGCGCAGACCTCGCAAATACGTTGCAAGCGCGCCGCCGCGGACTGCAAACCACGCTCCGCCAGCCATCCGCATGGCCCGCCAATCCGGCAAACGGTTATGCTTACGGCCCCGGCAGCGCCGCCTTTATTACACCTCGCGCGCTGCGGCCTCTTTGCCAGCCCCCCGTTTTCGCCGCTCCGCGTCGCTTAGCCATGACAGCTCATTCGCTCAGTCTCGATCACCTCGTGATTTCCGCCCGCACCCTCGACGAGGGTGTCCAGTACGTCGCCGCGAGACTCGGCGTCGCGCCGGCGGGCGGCGGCGCGCATCCGCTGATGCGCACGCACAACCGCCTGCTGAGCCTGTGGGGCGGCGTCTATCTGGAAGTGATTGCGCTCGATCCGCATGCGCCGGCGGAGGCCGGGAGCGGCACGCCGCGCCCGCGCTTCTTCGCGCTCGACGACCCGGCGACGCACGCGCGGCTCGAAAACGGGCCCTATCTGTCGCACTGGGTCGCGCGCGTCGAGCGGCCGAGGCATCTCGCGACCTGGCAAGCGCAGTATCCGCAGCGCATTGCGCCGGTCGTGCCGATGACGCGCGGCGATTTCACATGGGGCCTGACCGTGCCCGACGACGGCGCGTTCCCGGCCTGGCAAGGTGCCGGCGACGGCGTGCTGCCCTCGCTGATCCAGTGGGAGACGACGCGGCAGCCGTCGCAGGTGCTGGCGCCGGCGAATCTCGCGTTGAAGACGCTGAGAGCCGTGCATCCGCAGGCCAAACTGATCGGCGAGCAATTGCGCTGGCTCGGCGCCGCGCATCTGCTCGACGTGCAGCCTGGCGACGGCGCCGCGGCGCTCGTCGCCGAATTCGAAACACCCGAGGGCCCGCGGACCCTCGCATAAAGCAGCGCGTGCGACTCTGCGGTTTCGTGCCCGGTGGCCTGCTCCAGCGGCGCTCCCCGCCGAGTCGCGCGATAATCGATAATTTGACCGGTTCCAGAAATACCAAGCAGAGGAGAGCATGGACCAAAGCGACCTGAAAGCCCCGACGTGGCAATTGTCCGAACGCGCGCGCAAGCTCACGAGCTCCGCGATTCGGGAGATCCTGAAGGTAACGGAGCGGCCCGAGGTCATTTCGTTCGCAGGCGGCCTGCCCGCGCCGGCCACCTTCCCGGCCGAGCGCATGCGCGAAGCCGCCGACCGCATCCTGCGCGACACGCCCGCCGCCGCGCTGCAATACAGCGCGACCGAAGGCTATCTGCCGCTGCGCGAATGGATCGCGCAGCGCTATTCGAGCAACGGGGTGCAGATCCGAGCGTCGCAGGTGCTGATTACGACCGGCTCGCAGCAGGCGCTCGATCTGCTCGGCAAGGTGCTGGTCTGCCCGGATAGCCCGGTGCTGGTCGAAACGCCGACCTACCTCGGCGCGCTGCAATCGTTCTCGATGTACGAGCCGCGCTACGTGCAGGTGCCGACCGACGAGCAAGGGCTGATCCCCGCAGGCCTGAAGCCGGAACTGACCCAGGGCGCGCGCCTGCTCTACGCGCAGCCGAACTTCCAGAATCCGACCGGCCGCCGCCTGCCGGTCGAGCGCCGCCGCGCGCTCGCCGAATTCGCCAAGACCGCGCCGTTCCCGGTGATCGAGGACGACCCCTACGGCGCGCTCGACTACGCGGGCGAACCGCTGCCGACGATGCTGTCGATGGCGCCCGATCACATCGTCTACCTCGGCTCGTTCTCGAAGGTGCTTGCACCGGGTCTGCGGGTCGGCTTCATCATTGCGCCCGAAGAGCTGATCTTCAAGCTCGTGCAGGCCAAGCAGGCCACCGACCTGCACACGCCGAGCTTCACGCAGCGCATCGTCCACGAAGTCATCAAGGACGGCTTTCTCGACACGCACGTGCCGACCATCCGCGAGCTGTATCGCAACCAGTGCGAGGCGATGCTCGCCGCGCTCGCGCGCTGCATGCCTGAGGGCGTGAGCTGGAACCGTCCGGAAGGAGGCATGTTCATCTGGGTCGATCTGCCCGCGCAGATCGACAGCATGAAGCTGCTCGAGGAAGCGGTCGCGCAGAACGTCGCGTTCGTGCCGGGCGGCCCGTTCTTTGCGAACGAGGCCCAGCACAATACGCTGCGCCTGTCGTTCGTCACGGTGCCGCCGGCTAAAATCGACGAAGGTGTCGCGCGTCTCGCCGCGCTCGTGCGCGCGAAGCTCTGAACGCCCGCCCAGGTGGCATCGGGGCGAAGCCGGCGCGCTGTACGCGCAAACTTCGCCCCGTCTTCATTAACGCAATCTCACTGAATCGAGGACTCAACATGGCTCAATCGAACGTGTACGACAAGCTCAAGGAACTGGGCATCGAACTGCCGTCGGCGGGCGCGCCGGCCGCCGCCTATGTGATGAGCGCGCAAAGCGGCAACACGGTTTACCTGTCCGGCCACATCGCCAAAAAGGACGGCAAGGTGTGGGCCGGCAAGCTCGGTGCGACGCTCGATACCGAAGAAGGCAAGGCTGCGGCGCGCTCGATCGCGATCGATCTGCTCGCCACGCTGCATGCGCACGTCGGCGATCTGAACCGCGTCAAGCGCATCGTCAAGCTGATGAGCCTCGTCAATTCGACGCTCGAATTTACCGAGCAGCATCTGGTCACGAACGGCGCGTCCGAACTGATCGCCGACGTGTTCGGCGAGCGCGGCAAGCATGCGCGCTCGGCGTTCGGCGTCGCGCAGATTCCGCTCGGCGCATGCGTCGAGATCGAGATGATCGCCGAGGTCGAATAAGGCATCGCGCATCGACGGGTCGTGCCGATCCGCGCGGAGCGTGACATGGCACGGCGATGCCGTCGGCATCGGCCCGCCGTCGCAAACAATTAACGAACCGTTCACGCGCAATTCACCGCGCATGGCATTTGAAACGCGCCGCAGAGTGTGAGCCACCTGCGGCGCGTTTGGCTTATCGAGCGAACTGGATCGGCAGCGCGGACACGGATAGAATCCGCGAACGCCCTTCACGCCGGATGCGCCGAATCATGCCGATGCCCGCTCACACCGTCCGTTTCAAACAGGTCGACGTCTTCACGTCGACGCCGTTCAAAGGAAACCCGCTGGCCGTCGTATTCGATGCCGACGCGCTCGATACGAAGCAGATGCAGGCCATCGCGCGCTGGACCAATCTGTCCGAAACCACCTTTCTCTCGACGCCCACCGATCCGGCCGCCGACTATCGCGTGCGCATCTTCACGCCGGGCGGCGAATTACCGTTCGCGGGCCATCCGACGCTCGGCACCGCGCATGCGCTGCTCGAAAGCGGTTATCGGCCGAAGCAGGACGGCAAGCTGATCCAGCAGTGCGGCGTCGGGCTCATCGAACTCGAAGCCTTGCATGACGCCGACGGCACACGCAACGCATGGGCCTTCGCCGCGCCGCCCGCGCGCGTCACGCCGCTGGCCGAACGCCATTACGAAACACTTGCGGCGGCTTTACGTAGCAATGCGATCGATTTCAGCGCCACCCCGTGCGCGGTCGACAACGGTGCGCCGTGGCTCGTCGTGCGGGTCGATTCGGCGCGCAGCTGTCTCGCGCTCGAACCCGACGCGGCCGCGCTCGCCGACCTCGTGCACGCGGCCGACACGCATGGGCTCGCGGTCTACGGTCCGCACGACGCCGAGGGTCCCGCGACGTTCGAAGTCCGCTGCCTGATGGCGGGCCGCGCTTTCGGCGTCGGCGAAGACCCGGTGACGGGCAGCGCCAACGCCGCGCTCGCGGGTCTGCTGAACGCGCAGCAACGGCGGCCCGGCCCGCGCTACACGGTGCGTCAAGGCACCGTGCTCGGGCGCGCGGGCGAGGTGTCGGTTCTTTACGACGATGCGCGCGGCAAGATCTGGATCGGCGGGCCTTCGGTGACGATCGTCGACGGTACGTGCCGGCTGACGTGAATAGCCCGATAAGCGGCCCGATGAGCGACGCCGCAAGCAACGCACGTTGCATAGCGACATCACTCGGGCAAGGCGCAGGCACGCTCGGGCGGCATCACCTGACGCCCTATCTTGCCGCGCCGAACCACAAAAGGCCGCATCGTAAGGCATGGCAATTGCAACCCATGCATATTGAATGACCGATGCGCGACCGGAAAACCCACGCAGGTCCATGCCGTTCGAGAAAACCTATTCGAGAAATCACGCATGTATTGCGGCATAAACATTGCCGGCATGCAGGGCCAATCCGGTTCAAGACAAGTGCGCGCCGCGCCAGCGTATACCCCATGCCCTGACGCTTCCTTAATCCAACCTCATTCAGTAATATCGGAAGGAATTCGATGATCTGTGGACTGTCAGGCACGGCGCCACGCCCGCCCCTTCTGCGCAGCAGCTTTGGCACCCTCTCGGTCACCATGCAGCCATCCATGAAATCAGCGCAGTCGATGCCCGGGCATTCATGCCGAGCCCATACCCGGCAACGGGCCTCACGATGAGTCAGTCCCGCTTCTCCGACCCGCGCGAAGCCAAGCCGCGCCGCGACCCGGCATTCACGCGCCGGCGGGCGTTGCTCGTCATTCCCGCGCTCGGCGTGCTGGTCCTGATCCTGCTTTGGACCGTGATTTTCGCGCGGCTGTCGGTGGAAAAAGAAGCGACTTACCGCGAGGCCATGGCCTCTTCCGCGATTCTTTCCGCGGCACTCGAACAGCATACGATCAAGGCGATTCACCAGGTCGATCAGATCACGCGCTTCGTCAAATACGAGTTTGAAAAAACGCCGAATCATTTCGATCTCGCGAGCACCGTCGAAAAAGGCGTCGTGCAAAGCGAAACACTCGTCCAGGTCTCGCTGATCGACGAACACGGCAAGCTGATCGCCAATACGGCCGAACTCAACCCGAAGCACATCGATCTGTCCGACCGCGAGCACTTCAAGGTCCACGAACACGAGAACGACGACCAGCTGTACATCAGCAAGCCGGTGCTCGGCCGCGTGTCGGGTCACTGGACCTTGCAGATGACGCGCCGCCTCAATCATCCGGACGGCTCGTTCGCGGGCGTCGTCGTGGTCTCGGAAGACCCCGGCTATTTCACGTCCGACTTCTACAACAACGCCGCCATCGGCCGCGAAGGCGTGATCGCGGTGATCTCGGACAACGGCACCGTGCTCGCGCGGCGCACCGGCCGCACCAACGATGCGAGCGGCACCTTCACCGCGAGCGGCACGTATCCGACTTCGGAACACGTGTCGGGCACCTACGTCGATTCGATCGACGGCGTCACGCGCATCGTCTCGTACCGGCATATCGACGGCTATCCGCTCGGCGTGCTGGTCGGTCTTTCGCAAGCCGAAGAATTCGCCGACTACAACCACACGCGCAACGTCTATCTGCTGATGGCGGGCTTCATCTCGCTCGCGATGCTGAGCTTCTTCGCGGTCGCGACCGGACTGATCGGCAAGCTGCTCGGCCGCGAGCGCGAGATGACGCACCTCGTCGAATACGATCTGCTGACCGGCCTGCGCAACCGCTACGCGACGCTGCAGGCGCTGCGCCACGACGTCGCGCAGCCGTCCAATCTCGGGCGTCTCGCGATCCTCTTCATCGATCTCGACAACTTCAAGACCGTCAACGACACACTCGGCCACAATGCCGGCGACATCGTGCTGCAGATGACCGCCTCGCGCCTCGCCGCGGCGGTCGGCGAAGGCGGCGCGCTCTCGCGCATCGGCGGCGACGAGTTCGTCGTCGTGCTCAAGGGCGACGACGTCGAGAAGCGCGCGGTCGCGCTCGCCGAAGCGGCCGGCGAAGCGTTCTCGAAACCGTTCGAGGTCCGCGGCAGCTCGTTCGTACTGCATGCGAGCATCGGCATCGCGCTGTACTCGGTCGCGAACGAAAACGAAATCGACCTGCTCAAGAAAGCCGACCTCGCGATGTACAGCGCGAAAGACGCCGGCAAGAACTGCTACCAGTTCTATTCGCCGCATCTGTCGCATCGCGCGGACCATCTGATGAAGTGGGAACAGCAATTGCGCGTCGCGCTCAGCGAAGGCCAGCTGTTCCTCGCCTATCAGCCGAAGATCGATCTGACGCAGCGCTGCATTACCGGCTTCGAAGCGCTGGTGCGCTGGAATCATCCGCAGCACGGGCTGATTCCGGCCAACGAGTTCATTCCGGTTGCGGAATCGACCGGCCTCATCGTGCCGATCGGCGACTTCGTGATCGAAACCGCCTGCCGGCAACTCGCGCAGTGGCAGCAACAGGGCTACGACACGCTGTCGCTCGCGGTGAACATTTCGGCCGTGCAGTTCTGGCGCGGCGACCTGTACGAAACGATCTCGCACGCGATCGAGGAAACCGGCATCTCGGCGCGCCGCCTCGAACTCGAGATCACCGAGACGACGATGATGGAATATCCCGAAGTCGTCTCCGAAAAAATCTTCGCGCTCAAGCGTCTCGGCGTGCGCATCGCGCTCGACGATTTCGGCACCGGCTATTCGTCGCTCTCGTATCTGAACCGCTTCTCGGTCGATACGCTCAAGGTGGACCGCTCGTTCGTCCAGGCCATCCCGGGCGACCGCAGCGTCTGCGTGATGGTCACGGCGATCGTCAATCTCGCGCGCTCGCTCGGGCTCACGGTGGTGGTCGAGGGCACGGAAACCGAAGAGCAGATTGCATGGCTCGCGGCGCTCGGCCATATCGAGGCGCAGGGCTTCCTGTTCTCGCGGCCGGTACCGGTGGAGGCGATCCCGGCACTGCTCGAACGCTTCGGCGTATGCGGCCTCGGCAACGCGGGCGACCGCCACGCCACGCGGGAAACCGACAACACGAGCAGCGTGTCGAGCACCAACCCTTAAGGACGGGGCCCGCGCACGGGCTCCCGTGGCGCCATGCAGACCGTCACGAACGAAGATGCCGCCGGACGCCGGCAGCCGGAGCCGCTAGGGACGCTGTTCCGGGTCGTGTTCGGCCTGTCGGCGCTCTCGTGGGGCGGCCTCGCGCTGATGGCGCAGCTCGAACATCACTACGTCGAACGCGAGGAGCGGCTCTCGCGCGTCGCCTTCGCGGACCTGATCGCGCTCGCGTGGATGGTGCCCGGGCCGGTCGGCTGCAACGTCGCCGTGCAACTCGGCCACGCGCTGCGCGGACGCGCCGGCGCCTGGGTCGCGGGCATCGCTAGCGTGCTGCCCTTCTTCACGCTGATGACGCTGTTCGCGATCTTCTACCGCACCCCGCTCATCCACGCGATCGCCTCGCAAACGCTGTTGCAGCACTTCAGCGTCGTGCTCGCGACACTGATCGCGGTAACCTGGTACAAGCAAACGCGCGCGCTCGTGCGCGGCAAGCTCGAATGGAGCGCGGCGGTGCTGGGCTGTGCCGCGCTCTTCTATGCGCACAATGCGGCGGCCTACGTCGTGATGCTCGGCGCGGCGTTCGGCACCGGCTGGTTCGCGAGCCGCGAGCGCGACACGCGGCTCGCGGTGTCGCTCGCACGCGGCGACTACCGGCTGCTCGCCGCGCTCAGTCTGCTGCTCGTGCTGTTCGCGCTGCCCGTGCCGCATCGCTACGAACTCGCGCTGCTGTGGCCGCGCCTCGCGGGCGCGGGCATGACGCTGTTCGGCGGCGGCTTCTCGGCGTTACCGGTGTTGAAGATCCTGTTCGTGACGCCCGCGATCGGCGTATCGGATAACGATTTCACGCTGGCGTTCTCGCTGTCGCCGTTGTCGCCCGGGCCGCTATTGAACGTGGTGCCGTTCCTCGGTTATCTCATCGGCGGCTGGCCCGGCGCGCTGATCGCGACGCTCGCGCTGTTCCTGCCGTCGGGCTGCCTCGTCGTGCTGGCGCAGCGGCATCTGCATCAGTTGAAGACGAACCCGCGCTTCGAGCATGGCATGAAGATTTTGCGCGCGGTCACAACCGCGTTTCTCGCGGTGGCGGTGCTGCGCATCGCCGCGCATGTGCCGTTGAAGCCGATCTATCTGCTGACCGCGCTGTTCTCCGCGACCTGCTTCGCGAAGCTCAAGGTACCGGTGTATGCCGTGTATGGGACCGTGGCGGTCATGTGCGGACTGTGGCTCGCGTTCGGCGCGCCGAGCGGGTAGACGGCTTGGCGCGCCTTCGCCATTGTCTGTTTGGAGCGATGGAGCCGCCCGGGCTCACATGAAGCTCAGAACCCGCGCGACAGCACCGCGACGCCGATCGTCACCACGCCGAGCACGATATTGATCAGCACGAGACGCCGGACCGTGCCGACCGCCCGCGCGCCGTCGGGCCACTTCTGCGCCTGCACGGCACGGCGGATGCGCGGAAACACGGCGAAGCGGATATGCCCGAAGATCAGCATCATGACGATGCCGAGGCCGGCCATCGCATGCAAAGGCCAGGTGGCATGACCGCCGCCGAATTGCATCAGCAGGAAGCCGCCGCTAATCAGAATCACCAGCACCGAGACGCCGACCCAATTGAAGAAGCGGCCAAACACCGATTCCCACAGCGGCAGACGCAATTGAGGCGAAAGATCGCCGAGCGCCGGGCGCAGGCAGAAATGCGCGAACACCATGCCGCCAACCCACACCGCCACGCCGAGCAGATGCAGAAAAAGCGCGACCTCGATAGCCTTGTTCATTTAGTTTTCCTCTCCCACGACGCCATACCGTTTAGGACACTTGATCTTGCTCAGCCGCCACTGAGCGCGTTCGACCATGCGTGATGCGGGCAGTTCCGGGGGCCTGCGAATAATTGTGCCGTATTGCTTCGTTATATTGCTTCGCCGTATTGCTACGTTGCATTGCTTCATTTCTGTCGCGGCGCCGGCGGGCCGCCGCGACACCATCGCTGTGCGTTCGCTTGCGACAGTCTGCTGCCACGTCCCGCACGAACTTTTTTGCGATAACCCGCGAGCGCCCCGCATGCTAGCAGGCGCGCGCCGGTTTCTCATGTCAAAGTTTGTTAAATGGGCTTGGCAGCTCTTTCAGTGGCGCCCTCATCGGCTTCGTGAGTCAGGCCGGCAACACCGGACGCATGCCGTCGAGCTTCATCTTGCTCTCGGGCGCGCGGCCCTTGCGCGCGCGCTTGCCGACGTGCGCCGCAAGCTCGGCGCCGGCCAGCTTCTCTTCGTCGACGCGGCCGCCGCGACGCGTGCCGATCAGCACCAGACCGGCCTTGTCGATCGCGAGCGCCTGCACGAGCGCCTCGTTGTCGTCGAGCGCCATCAGCGTGACGCCACGGCCGCCGCCCGAGAGCGTCTTCATCTCGTCGAGACCGAACACGAGCAGACGTCCCCCCGAAGACAGACACGCGACCTGCACCGCATCGGGCAGCATCGGCATCGGCGCGAGCGGCGCGGCGCCTGCGTCGATCGTCATGAACGCCTTGCCGGCCTTCACGCGGCTCACCATGTCGCCGACCTTCGCGATAAAGCCGAAGCCGTTGCTCGACGCGAGCAGCAGCGCCTGATCCGCCGACGCCGCGTAGTAGTGCATCAGATGGCTGCCCGATTCGAGTTCGATCAGCGACGTGACCGGCACACCGTCGCCGCGCCCGCCCGGCAGTTGCGCGACCGCGACCGAATAGACGCGGCCGTTGCTGCCCCACGCGATCAAGGTGTCGGGCGTGCGGCACTGGAACGCCGCATAGAGGCCGTCGCCGGCCTTGAAGCTGAAGCCCGCCGCGTCGAGCCCGTGGCCCTTCAGCGCGCGCACCCAGCCCTTCTGCGACACCACGACCGTGACCGGCTCGTCGACCACGCGCGCTTCGAAGGTCGCGCGCTTTTCCTGCTGGATCAGCGTACGGCGCTCGTCGCCGTACTGCTTCGCGTCGGCTTCGATTTCCTTGATGAGTTGACGCTTCATCGCCGATTCGCTGCCGAGCAGTTCTTCGAGTTTGGCCTTCTCGTCGCGCAACTCGGCCAGCTCCTTCTCGATCTTGATCTTCTCGAGCCGCGCCAACTGACGCAGCCGGATTTCGAGGATGTCTTCGGCCTGGCGGTCCGTGAGCCCGAACGCGGCCATCAATGCGCTCTTCGGCTCGTCCGATTCGCGGATGATGCGGATCACTTCGTCGATATTCAGGAAGACGATCATCCGGCCTTCGAGAATATGAATCCGGTCGTCGACCTTCGACAGACGATGCTGCGTGCGGCGCGTGACCGTCGCGAAGCGGAACGCGATCCACTCGTGCAGGATTTCGCTCAAGCCCTTCTGACGCGGCCGGCCGTCGCCGCCGACCATCACCATGTTGAGCGGCGCGTTCGATTCGAGGCTCGTATGCGCGAGCAGCGTGTTGACGAACTCGGTCTGGTCGATGCGGCTCGACTTCGGCTCGAACACGAGACGCACCGGCGCATCCTTGCCCGATTCGTCGCGCACCGCGTCGACGAGCGCGAGCAGCGTCTGTTTGGTCTGCAACTGCTCGGGCGTGAGCGCCTTCTTGCCGAGCTTGATCTTCGGGTTGGTCTGTTCTTCGATCTCTTCGAGCACCTTCTGCGCGGCCGTGTTCGGCGGCAGTTCGGTGATGACGAGTTGCCACTGGCCGCGCGCGAGGTCTTCGATCTTCCAGCGCGCCCGCACCTTCAGGCTGCCGCGGCCGGTCTCATAAGCAGCGGCGATTTCCGCCTCGCTCGAAATGATCTGGCCGCCGCCCGGAAAGTCCGGGCCCGGCACGTGCTGCATCAACTCCGCATGCGAGAGCTTCGGATTGCGGATCAGCGCGACCGCGGCGCCCGCGACTTCACGCAGGTTGTGCGAGGGGATTTCGGTTGCGAGACCAACCGCGATGCCCGATGCGCCGTTCAGCAGCACGAACGGCAGACGCGCCGGCAGCACCCTCGGCTCGTCGAACGAGCCGTCGTAGTTCGGCATGAAGTCGACCGTGCCCTGGTCGATTTCGCTGAGCAGCAGCTTCGCGATCGGCGTGAGGCGCGCTTCGGTGTAGCGCATCGCCGCCGCGCCGTCGCCGTCGCGCGAGCCGAAGTTGCCCTGGCCGTCGATCAGCGGATAGCGCATCGAAAAGTCCTGCGCGAGACGCACGAGTGCGTCGTAGGCGGACTGGTCGCCGTGCGGGTGATATTTACCGAGCACGTCGCCGACCACGCGCGCCGATTTGACCGGCTTCGCGTTGTCGCCGAGGCCCATCTCGTTCATCGCGAACAGGATGCGGCGCTGCACCGGCTTCTGGCCGTCGCAAACGTCCGGCAGCGCGCGGCCCTTGACCACGCTGACCGCATATTCGAGGTAGGCGCGTTCCGCGTAGTTGCCGAGCGTCAGAAAGTCGCCCTCCGGAGGCGGCGGCTCGTTGAAAAGGTCGAGAGTGTTATCGTCGTCCATCTAGATTCCGTATCCGTGTTTGGCTTGAAGTGTCGTATGCGGCGGTGGCGCTGAAGCTGCAACGCGGCGCTCAGATGTCCGCTTCCACTTCGTTGCCCTTCTCTTCGAGCCAACTGCGGCGCGACGCCGCTTCGCCCTTGCCCATCAGCATCGTCATGCGCGCGACGGTCGCGTCGTAGTCGAGTTCGCCGAGCGCGACCGGTTGCAGGCGGCGCGTGTCGGGATTCATGGTCGTGTCCCACAGCTGCTCGGCGCTCATTTCGCCGAGACCCTTGAAGCGGCTGATCGACCACTGGCTCTCGCGCACGCCGTCCTTGCGCAGCTTGTCGAGAATCGCTTCGAGCTCGCCTTCGTCGAGCGCATAGAGCTTCTGCGCGGGCTTCTTGCCGCGCGCGGGCGCATCGACGCGGAACAGCGGCGGGCGCGCGACGCACACGTGGCCGCGCTCGATCAGTTGCGGGAAATGCTTGAAGAACAGCGTAAGCAGCAGCACCTGGATGTGCGAACCGTCAACGTCCGCGTCCGACAGAATGCAGATCTTGCCGTAGCGCAGGTTCGACAGATCGACCTTGTCGTCCGGGTTATGCGGATCGACGCCGATCGCCACCGAAATATCGTGCACCTCGTTGTTGGCGAACAGGCGATCGCGCTCGGTCTCCCACGTGTTCAGCACCTTGCCGCGCAGCGGCAGGATCGCCTGGTACTCCTTGTCGCGCCCCATCTTCGCGGAACCGCCGGCCGAGTCGCCCTCGACGAGGAACAGCTCGTTGCGCGCAATTTCCGTCGATTCGCAATCGGTCAGCTTGCCCGGCAGAACGGCCACGCCCGAACTCTTGCGCTTCTCGACCTTTTGCCCCGCGCGCGTGCGCGCCTGCGCCTGCTTGATGACGAGGTCCGCGAGCTTCTTGCCGTGCTCGACGTGCTGATTGAGCCACAGTTCGAGCGCGGGCCGCGCGAACGACGACACGAGCTTGACCGCGTCGCGGCTATTCAGGCGCTCCTTGATCTGCCCCTGGAACTGCGGGTCCAGCACCTTCGCCGACAGCACGAACGACACCCGCGCGAACACGTCTTCGGCGAGCAGCTTCACGCCCTTCGGCTGCAGGTTATGCAATTCGACGAAGCTCTTGACCGCCTGGTAAAGACCGTCGCGCAAACCCGACTCG
The DNA here is from genome assembly GCF_017105025.1 of Paraburkholderia sp. Ac-20336. Taxonomy (NCBI): domain Bacteria; kingdom Pseudomonadati; phylum Pseudomonadota; class Betaproteobacteria; order Burkholderiales; family Burkholderiaceae; genus Paraburkholderia; species Paraburkholderia sp. Ac-20336. The sequence continues at coordinate 16,657 of NZ_JAAGPS010000026.1, forward strand.
TGCGTGCCGCCCGCGGGCGTCGGAATCAGGTTCACGTACGACTCGCGCATGAGCGGGCCTTCCTCGCTCCATGCAACGACCCATGCCGCGCCCTCGCCTTCGGCGAACGTCTCTTCGCTCGAACGCGAGCTTTCCGCGTAGCGCTCGCCCTCGAACAGCGGAATCAGCAGATCGCTGCCGTTCATGCCTTCGAGCAGATAGCCGCGCAGGCCGTCGTCGTATTTCCAGCTTTGCTGTTCGCCGGTTTTTTCGTTAATGAGTGTGACTTCGACGCCCGGCAGCAGCACTGCTTTCGAGCGCAACAGGCGCTGCAATTCGCCGAGCGGCAGGTTCGGCGAGTCGAAGTATTTCGGATTGGCCCATGCGGTCACGCGCGTGCCCGACCTCTTGTCGCCCTTCGCCGCGGCGCGCGTGACGAGCGGCTTCGCAACGTCGCCGTTGGCGAAGCTCAGTTCGGCGACCTTGCCGTCGCGCCACACGGTGACGTCGAGCCGCGTGGACAGCGCGTTCGTGACCGACACGCCGACGCCGTGCAGGCCGCCCGAGAACGTGTAGGCTCCGCCGGCGGCCTTGTCGAACTTGCCGCCCGCGTGCAGGCGCGTAAACACGATTTCGACGACCGGCACGCCCTCTTCGGGATGCATGCCGAATGGAATGCCGCGGCCGTCGTCCTCGACCGAGACCGAATGGTCCGCATGCAGGGTGACCGTGATTTGCCGGCCGTAGCCGCCGAGGGCTTCGTCCGAGGCGTTGTCGATGACTTCCTGAATGATGTGCAGCGGATTCTCGGTGCGGGTGTACATGCCGGGTCGTTGCTTGACCGGCTCCAGACCCTTCAACACCTTGATCGACGCTTCGCTATACGCGGCGTTTGGCTTTTTCGTGGACATGATTGACTCGGTGCGTCTCGGTTCATCGTTGTCCACAGGTCCTGTGGACAGGTCCGTGGACAATACGTTGAGTTTTCAAAAAAAGCGAAACGAAACAACGGGGTTAGGCGAGGTGCCCGCGCTGCGGGCAAGCTGTTTTGTCGCGCGGCTTGCCGCTGGCGCACCCGCTCGCGCGGTCTCGCGCAACCCGGCCGGCGCGCCTGCCGGGGCAGCCTGTTCGCGGGGTATTGTACTGATTTCGATAACGTCGGCAATTGACGGCGCGCGGAATTGGCCGTCCGGACAAGGCCCGCCAGGGCACGGAGACATGCGCGCGGCGGCGCGCACGAGGTGCGGAAAAGCGCTGCATGGCGCGGGGCGGCGGGTGCAGGCACGCCCGCCGCCCTGCGCCGAACCGATTACTTGCGCCGGTTTTCCAGCTCGTCCCAGCGTTCGAGCGCAACCAGCAGCTCTTCGTCGATCTCGGCATAACGCTCGGTCAGACGCGCGCCTTCGCGCGCATCCCTCGCGAACACCGAGCCGTCTTCGAGTTGCGCGCCGATCGCTTTCTGCTCGGTTTCGAGGTCGGCGATCATTTGCGGCAGCGCTTCGAGTTCGCGCTGCTCCTTGAACGACAGCTTCACGGTGCGCTGCGCATTGCGGCCCGCGGCGCTGTCCTTCGCCGCGGTGTCCTTCGGCGCTTCCTTGCCCGCGTCCTTCTGCGCGTCGAGCGCAAGCTGCTCCGAGCGATCGCGCTGGGTCTGCCAGTCCGTAAAGCCGCCGACGTATTCGCGCCACTTGCCCTCGCCTTCCGAGGCGATCACCGAGGTCACGACGTTGTCGAGGAATGCACGGTCGTGGCTCACGAGCAGCACCGTGCCGTCGTAGTCGATCAGCAGTTCTTCGAGCAGTTCGAGCGTGGGAATGTCGAGGTCGTTGGTCGGCTCGTCGAGCACCAGCACGTTGGCCGGCCGCGCGAACAGACGCGCGAGCAGCAGCCGGTTGCGCTCGCCGCCCGACAGCGACTTGACCGGCGAACGCGCGCGCTCCGGCGCGAACAGGAAGTCGCCGAGATAGCTCATCACGTGCTTCTTCTGGCCGTTGATTTCGACCCACTCGCTGCCGGGGCTGATGGTGTCCGCGAGACTCTTTTCGAGGTCGAGCTGCGCGCGCATCTGGTCGAAATACGCGACCTGCAGATTCGTGCCGGTGCGCACCTTGCCTTCGTCCGGCGCGAGTTCGCCGAGGATCGTCTTGAGCAGCGTGGTCTTGCCCGCGCCGTTCGGACCGACGAAGCCGATCTTGTCGCCGCGCATGACCGTGGCGGTAAAGCGGTCGATCACCGTGCGCGTGCCGTAGCGCTTCGTCACGTCCGTCAGTTCCGCGACGATCTTGCCGGACTTCTCGCCCTGACCGACGTCGAGCTTGACGTTGCCCTGCACGTTGCGGCGCTCGGCGCGTTCGTTGCGCATCTGCACGAGCCGTGCGATACGGCCGACGCTGCGCGTGCGGCGCGCCTCGACGCCCTTGCGAATCCACACTTCTTCCTGCGCGAGCAGCTTGTCGAACTTCTCGTTCTCGATGCGCTCGACTTCGAGCTGCTGGGCCTTGCGGGTCTGATAGGCCGAGAAATTGCCCGGATACGACAGGAGCCGCCCGCGATCGAGTTCGACGATGCGCGTCGCGACGCGGTCGAGAAACGCGCGATCGTGCGTGATGAACAGCAGCCCCGCGCGCAGCGACACCAGCAGTTCTTCGAGCCAGCGGATGCCGTCGAAGTCGAGATGGTTGGTCGGTTCGTCGAGCAGCAGCACGTCGGGCTGCACGACGAGCGCGCGCGCCAGCGCGACGCGCTTCTGCATGCCGCCCGACAGCGAGCCGACGCGCGCCTCGCCGTTCAGGCCGATCTGCTGCAGCGTGGTGGCGACGCGCGTGCCCCAGCTCCAGGCGTCCGTCGCGTCGAGCGACGATTGCAGCGTATTCATGCGCGCGAGCAGCGCGTCGTGTTCCGCGCCCTCGGGCGTGTCGGCCAACTGATGCGCGACCGCGTCGTATTCGTCGAGCAGCGCGCGCGCCTCCGTGAGACCGGCGGCGACCGCGTCGAACACGGTGTCGTCGGCGTCGAACTCGGGCTCCTGCGGCACGTAGACCGTGCTCAGATGCTGTTGACGCGTGATGAGGCCGTCGTCGGGTTTGGCGAGATCGGCGACGATCTTCAGCAGCGACGACTTGCCCGCGCCGTTGCGCCCGATCAGTCCGACGCGCTCGCCCGCTTCGAGCGAGAAATCCGCGTGATCGAGCAGCGCGACGTGACCGAACGCCAGTTGGGCTCCGGTGATGGTGTAAAGCGACATGGGAATGGGAAAAGACAGCGATGAGCCGAAGCCGCTCATTGTACCGGGTGTGCCGGGTGCGGAGCCGGTCGGCCGGATGTGTCCGGTGGAAACGCGAGGGAAGCGTGGGGAAAGCGCGGGGAAGCGTGAGGAAAGCGCGGGCGAACTCGTACGAGCGACGCGCCATGCAACGCATGGACGAGGCACGAGCACGCGCCACACAAACGGCGCGGGCAGGCAGCGTGCGCGCCTGCCCTGCTTGCCGGAACGGCGGCTTATTTCACGTGCTTGCTCGACGTGCTTATTTCACGTGAACCGTGATCGTCTTGCTCATCTCGGGACCATACGAGCGATGCATGCCGTCGCCGAATTGCAGCGTCAGCGTATGGTCGCCCGACGGCAGCGTCAGATCGGTTTCGGTCTGTCCCTTGCCGAAGTGCAGCGACTTGTCGGTCGCGGGGATAACCTCGCCCTTCGGCAGCGGCTTGCCGTCGATCAGCAGATGGTGGTGCCCCGTGCCTTCCGTCATCGTGCCGGCCGGCGCGATCTTCATGCCGTCGAGACCGAACACGACATGCACCGGATTGCTCACCGTCGCGCCATCGGCCGGCTGCACGAAGTAGACGCTCGCGGCCTGCGCCACACCCGAAACGGCCAGCAGCCCTACCGCTGCGATACCTGCCAACCAACTGTTTTTAAACATCGTTTTCTCCTTTCAGAAAGGACAATCGCGCACGTGGTGACGCCACGCTCGCCTGAGGCGAATCGCCGCAATGCGTGCGAAGCACGCGGCGCGCCTGTCGAATGAAATAGCTGCGGATCAAGCATACACGCTGCGTATGACGAGGCCCGTCCATGATAGCGAAGGCGCGTTGCACGAGGCGTAGCCCGGGCCGTTCGAGGCCGGGGTGACGAATTCCGGTAATATTGCGGGTCGCCGCGCCGCCCCAAAAAGGGGCGGACCAAGCCGGCCATTGCATTGAAAGAGAGAGTACGTCGTGAGTGAAGTAATCGAAGTGACTGAATACAAGAGCTGGGTCTGCCTGATTTGCGGCTGGATTTACAACGAAGAAGAAGGCCTGCCCGAGGAAGGCATCGCGCCCGGCACGCGCTTCGCCGATATCGCCGAAGACTGGCGCTGCCCGCTGTGCGATGTCGGCAAGGCAGAGTTCGCAGTGGTGGAGTTTTGAGGCAGGCGGGTTGAATTGCACGGCGGCGCGGCACGCTTGGGCGTGTGAATAAGCGCCGCGCGGTTGGCACGGAGAAAGGCCATGCGGCCCGGCAGACGATGTCTGCCGGGCTGTTTGTTTTTGCGGAGTCGTGGGCAGGCGCTCCTTTTGCCGGAGCGGGTTTGATATACTTTGCCCTCGCTGGCGAATTTGGACTTCATGTCCTCGCGGATATCCGCTATATCCGCTTCGGTCCTCTCTCCCTGTAGTTCAATGGATAGAACAAGTGCCTCCTAAGCGCTAGATACAGGTTCGATTCCTGTCAGGGGGACCAGATAGGTTCCCAGCGTCTCCCAAGATTGCCCAGAAATGCCCCGTGTGCCTTGCGCTGCGGGGCTTTTTGCTGCCATCGGCGCCCAAGGTTTCCCAATACAAGCCAGATTGTTTGGGGATATCTCCGAATACCCCCAAAATCGATACCCCCAAAACCATGTCCAAGCAGATTGCCCCGCTGACCGAGCTTCAAATCCGCAAGGCCAAGCCAGCTGAACAGCCCTACCACTTGGCCGATGGCAAGGGGCTCTACCTTCAGGTGATGCCAAACGGCTCGCGCTACTGGCGGATGAAGTACCGGTTTGACGACAAGGAAAAACTGGCCTCGTTCGGCGTTTATCCTGAGGTAAGTCTCGCAGACGCCAGAAAGGCATGCCTAGTCGCTCGGCAACTATTGACCGCGGGCACTGATCCGTCGGAGCAGAAGAAGGAAGTGAAGCGTGCGCGGGCACTGGAATCCGAAACCACCGCAACGTATGAAGAAGCGAGCCACTGCAAAAAACCGATAGTGATTGCGAGAATCGCGATTCGGAGGTCATCAATTATCGTATTTAGCCGGCGCTTCCCGCCGAGCACCGGAGTCGCCGGCAGGACGACTCGTAAGCAACCGTAATCAGCGGTCACAATTCCTCGCGAACTAAGGCCGTGAGTGCCCTTTCTTACAAGGAAGAAAGGAGCACATCATGATTAGAATCGCGTTGGTAGTGGGGTTGTTGGCTGCACTCTCGGGTTGCGCCGCATACCCTGCGGGATATGGATACAACGACCCTGGATACGCTTACGGTCCTGGCTATGCGCCCGGCTACGGCTATGGTGGCGTCAACGTATGGGTAGGCGGTGGAGGTGGTTACCACCGTGGCGACTACCGTCATAGAGACTGGAATCACGGCCACGGGCGCTGGGAAGGCGGTCGCGGCGGCCATGGCGGTGGACATCATGGCGGTGGACATGGCGGCGGAGGTCACGGCGGCGGCCATGGACATTGAGCAATGTCCTGGCTAGCGCTAAAGGCCCTCTTTGAACGACTTGACCTCTCGCCCGCTACGGCTTGAGGTATACGCGCCACTCGGGAAACTGCTCGAAGAAGCTTTCGCTCACGGAAACCTGATAGAGCGTGTGCGTCCCCCAAGGTTTCCCGGAGAAAAAACCGTACGCCTTGCACTGCGGGGCTTTTTTCTGCCCGCGCCAACCCGTACCCTACCGATACTCATCAATCTCGACAGTCCCGCCCATCGTCTCCATCATGGTACGGATATTACCCGGCATGTCCGGAACGCGGTCACCCCGCTCATTGACCCAATAACAGAAAAACCGCACAAAACACCCGATAAACCACACCCCCGCATTCACACAGACGAGCACGAAGTCTTCAGTTTTCGCCAACGAGGTCGTTATGACGAGCAGGCAATACCGTCACCGCATCAGGCAAACCCATAATGAACTCCCAAACGACCACCGAAAACGACGAACACACAGAGGCACTCAATCCCGTTACCCGCATAGCGCACACAGTCAAAGTGGGGCTTCAATGCCTGATCGGTGCGACCCTCATGGCCACCCTCCTGCTCAAGGGCGCGGCGGAACTCATGCAAACGCTGCAGATTCCCCATGTGTGGGACCAAAAGGCGCTTGAGCAGTCGACGTTTATGGCGCACCTGCTTTCGATCCACACGTTCCAATACATCGGCAAAGCCTTGGGGATTTCGGCCGGGATTGACTTGGGCTACATGCTCTTCACCGAGGGTCCGGATGAAGCCCTCACGCCGTTGATGCTTGGCATCTCCTCGGCGGCATTCTTAACGATTTCCGAGCACCCCGATAACAACTGGACCGTCGGCGTCTATGTGCTCTGCATTCTCGTGCTGATGTTCTGCATGAAAAAGTATGACGACTGGGGCTTGGGGAAAAGCGATGCCCCGAAAAAACTCAAGCGCGCCGCCCCGGCAACCAAGGCAAAGAAATAGTCGGGTTCGTGGGTGACCCTGTGCGCTCGCCGGACTAACAGCGCTCGCCCCATAGATCATCGAGCAGCGGCACCGCCGCTAACGTGAGCAGGACGATCGCAAGCGGCACCGTCGATATGAATCCCAGATGCTTGAAACCCAATGCGCCGGCCACGCCGCCGGCGACGAACGCCAGAAGCAGCGAACCAAGCAGCGCGAGCTTTTGCCGGTCCGCCTGGACGCTACCTTCGCCGGCCATCGGTCGCCTGTTCCAGTAGAACATCTTGCCCAGTTCGATTCCGACGTCGGTGACCAGGCCGGTGACGTGAGTGGTGCGAATTTCCGCGCGGGAAATTTTCGTGATCATCGCGTTTTGCAGTCCCATGACGAAGCAAAGCACGCCGACAGTCAGGTGCAGAAAGAGCAGGCGATGATGTTCAAGATTGGCGCCGAGCAGCCCGAAACACAGCAGAAGAACGGCCTCGATCGCGAGCGGCGTCGCGTAAATGCTGCGTAGGCGCCGGCGACGCCCCCAGTTGATCAGGATGGCCGACGCGGCCGCGCCAACGAGAAACGCAAGCAGCGAACCGAGCCCCGAAACGAACAGGCCCGCCTCTCCGAGCACGGCATTATCGGCCAGCGAGGAGACGATCCCGGACATGTGCGAGGTGTACTGGCCAACGGCCAGAAAACCGCCGGCGTTCGCCGCCCCCGCGACAAACGCCAATGATCGGCCGAGGCGGCGATTCGTGGCGTCCGTCCGTTCAGGCGCCGTGAAGCTGCGGAGATAGTTGATGGGCATCCTGGTAACTCGCTTTCATCGCATGGGGTGGACCGACCGAAAGGCGACCGACGGCTGACGATCCTAGCATGCCTCGGCACCGGAACCGCGCCGCACCGTGCCGTGCCGCCGGCTCGCGGCACGTCACACGACATGGACGCGTGAGCACCAGATATGAAAAAGCCCGATCAGCGTGGCAAAGGTATCGCCAAAGCTGCTCGCACCGAGAACGTTCCCGAACCTATTCGCGGACCACGCTGAAAAGCAGAACGGATTCGTCGTGCAATCGCCAGGCGTCCCATTGAAATTAGCGATGTACTTACATTTCGTGGCGCGAGTTCTTTTTTCGTTATTTATCGCCGCCGCATAAAAAGCCCCAACCACTTCCATTACCATAAACCGTCAACACGCTCGCACACTCAACCGACTACATACAGAACATGAACATGTCTGCGACATCGACCATCGCTATCGGCGTGGCTATCAATCTCGTGCTTCTTGCCGTTGCCTTTTGGGCAGCATCGAACATCGAGAAAAAAAACGCGCGCATCGTGCTCTTTAGCGGCATCGTCATGTTTTTTATCGCTTTCATGACGGGCGCATTCATTCTGCCGGGCTGGACAGAAGCTCAAAAGATCTTCATGACCTCGATGCTCGCGCTCTTCAGCGGCGTCGCCGGCAATTTCATCGCGGCGTCGGTCAACATCTCGTTGCAGGAGAAGATTGCAAGAGAGAAGAAACCGCCCGTGGATCTTTCCGCCGAGTTCCGACGAGCCCAGGTAAAAATCGTGGCCGCGCACAAAGCCGGCTTGGGACATGCCCCTGCCCCCGCTCCAGCCGTGCACTTCATGATGGAATTGGTCAACGTGCAGGCACTGACCGAAAACGAGTTGAAGATCGTGAAAGAGCGGGCCCGTCACGACAAGGCAACGTGGATCGTGTTTGCCAACGGCGTATTCGTCGAAGCGGCCTGAGCATTCGCCGCTGCGCCCGCCGTCGCACGGCCCCGCGGCGGCCCAACCCGGCGATCCGCGTTCCTCCGTGTTCCCCCTACCCGCTTCCACTCAAGGCCGGGCTCAACGTCACCCGCCCGGCCCGAGCCCCGCGATCAAGCCGGACGCTGCGGAATATTCAAGCCGCGCGCGACGGCCGGCCGCTCGATAAAAGCAGCGAGCGCGCGCCTCACGTTCGGGAAATGCTGAATGCCGACCAGCTCGCCTGCCTCGTAAAAGCCCACGAGATTACGCACCCACGGGAAGATCGCGATATCGGCGATCGAGTACTGATCGCCCATCACCCATTTGCGTCCTTCGAGGCGCTGTTCGAGCACGCCGAGCAGCCGTTTCGACTCGGCGATGTAGCGATCGCGCGGACGCTTGTCCTCGTATTCCTTGCCGGCGAATTTATGGAAGAAGCCGACCTGACCGAACATCGGGCCGATGCCGCCCATCTGGAACATCACCCACTGAAGCGTTTCGTAGCGGCCGGCCGCGTCCTGCGCGATCAGTTGGCCGCTCTTGTCGGCAAGATAGATCAGGATCGCGCCCGATTCGAACAGCGGCAGCGGCTTGCCGTCGGGGCCGTTCGGATCGAGGATCGCCGGGATCTTGTTGTTCGGGTTCAGCGACAGGAATTCCGGCGTCATCTGATCGTTGGTATCGAAGCGCACCAGATGCGGCTCGTACGCCAAGCCGGTCTCTTCGAGCATGATCGAGACTTTCACGCCGTTCGGCGTCGGCAGCGAATAGAGCTGAATCCGCTCCGGATGCTCGGCGGGCCATTTCTTCGTAATCGGGAAAGCGGACAAATCGGTCATGGGATTGGGTCGCCTCATGCGAGAGAAATTTCAAGACCGGCCAATATAAACCGACACGGCGCAACGCGCGCGGCGACAAAATCTTCGCGGGCGACGCCGTCGCCTTCCGGCTTCGCTACCTCGCTCCCCGGCCTCGCGTCGCCGCCCACACCGGACCGCTCACCATAAATCCTTGGTCGCGGTCCCTGCTCGCACGTTATATCCGTCGCGCCACAAGGCCGCGCCGACCGTCAGCAGCAGCGTCTTTTCGTTGCCGTCGAGCAATTCCCACGCCGCCGCGAGCCAGGCGGCGAAGCTCGCGCAGGCCGCTTCGAGATCGGCCGGTGTCTTGCCTTCCAGGTACTGCCGCTCGAACATCGAAAGCATTTTTTCGGGTGTCATGGGCGCGATCTCCTTGTGGGATGCGCCCAGTCTAAAGGCGACACGCCGCGCACGGAACGTCCGCCATCGACATCGCGGGTTACTCCCAGGCACCGGCACACGCCACGGCGCAAACCGCCGTATCTGCAATACCCGTCACGAGCCGTCCGCTCTCCGTCCGCTTGCCGTCCGCGTTGTGTCGACGCACGGCACCGCCACGTCAAACCAGCACATCAAGGTACGCACCGCATAAAACGCAAAGGCGCCGCCGCCTCGGCGACGCCTTTGCTCCGACGGCAAACCACGCCGGGCGAAACTTACGGCTTGTTGCGCTTCGCCTCGTCCTTCGCTTCTTCCTTCGCGTCGCCGTAGGCCTTCTGCACCTTGCCGGCGCCTTGCTGCAGATGGCCCTTCAGCTCTTTGGCAGGGTCGTTCGTCGCCTTGCCGACGGCTTCGTTGATCTTGCCTTTGATCTGTTCGCCTACGCCCTTCACTTGATCCTTGTTCATATGCGACTCCGTTTCCGCGATAAGCCCACATGCCGGCGCGGCATTGCGCCGGTATCGCGGTACAGCAACGGCTATGCCCGAGGGCGCCGTCATGCGCGGCGCGGCATCGGTCGATCAGCGCATGCCCGCGATAGCGAAAAATTTCTCATGAGCAGCCTAAAGTCGCGCCGGGCACGGCCGTAACAAAAATCATGGAGGAGCCATGGACAACCTGCTCACGACGCTTTCGGGATCATCGCAAGCCGCGCTGATCGACCAGGACCTCGCGCACATCGCACGCGTCATGCCGGTGTCGTTGCGCGGCGATTTCGGCGGTCCGATTCTGCCCGCCGTTTACTGGCGCAAGCGCCTGCATGCGCTGTTCGACGTCGGCCATCTCTCGCACGCGCAGTTCTGCAAGGTCGACAGCCTGCTGCTGCAACTCGACCGCCTCGAATCGGCGCCGCTGCCCGAATGGGAGCGGTTCGCTCCGGCGGCGGCCGCGCCGTTGCCGCACGAGCACGCGTCAGGTGCGGCGTATTCGGCGCGCTCCAGCGGTTCCTCGCAAACGGGCCGCCCCGTCTGACGCGCTGCGTTCCACGTTCGTCGCTCTGCAAGCGCCGCCGCAAAAAAATTGGCCGCGCACACCGTCACGGGTCGCGGCCATAAACACACAGTGCAACGCAGGGAACCGGCGTCACAAGGCAAGCCTACACGCCTAACCGTGACAAGCACATTTCTCCACCGATGAATGTCGCGACGAAGCGAACCCGCGGAGAATTCCTTGAGTATCGGCGGTAAAAATAGGGAAATGGGACAACCTTAGGTCATAATGTCCGCAAATATTCCCAGCAAGGACGCCACGTGACCCTCGCCGCTCCGCTCGACCTGCTCCAGCAGGCGCGCGCCCGCTTCACTCAACGCGAAATCGCCGCCCACGTCGGCAAGGACATCAAAACGGTACGGCGCTGGGAAAAAGGCGAAACGCCTTGTCCCGCGATGCTGGAGCCCGCTTTGCGCGATCTGCTGCAACAGGGCGCGCGCACGGCGAACCACACGAGCGGCGCGGCGCGCTTTCGCTTCATCGATCTGTTCGCGGGCATCGGCGGCATTCGCATGGGCTTCGAGGCGCATGGCGGCGAATGCGTGTTCACGAGCGAGTGGAACGAGTTCTCGACACGCACCTACTGCGAGAACTACGGCGAACACTATTCCGGCAGCGCGGAGCATGAGCTGATCGGCGACATCGTCGCCTTTCCCGCCGAAGACGTGCCGAACCACGACGTGCTGCTCGGCGGCTTTCCGTGCCAGCCGTTTTCGATCGCCGGCGTCAGCAAGAAAAACGCGCTGGGGCGTCCGCACGGCTTCGAATGCACGACCCAGGGCACGCTCTTTTTCGACGTCGCGCGGATCATCGCGGCGAAGCGCCCCGCCGCGTTCCTGCTCGAAAACGTGAAGAACCTGCTCTCGCACGACAAGGGCCGCACCTTCGACGTGATCCTGCAAACGCTGCGCGACGAACTCGGCTACGAAGTGCATTACCGCGTGATCGACGGGCAGCATTTCACGCCGCAGCATCGCGAGCGCATCATCATCGTCGGCTTTCGCGGCAAGACCGGGTTCTCGTGGGACGACCTGCGCCTGCCCGAGCACGGCCCGCGCCTCGGCTCGATCCTGCATCGCACGGACGGCAGCGAGCCCGTGCTGCCGTGGGACCACGACCGTTTCTTCGACCACGCCGCGCGCCGCGTACAGCCGAAGTACACGCTCACACCGAAGCTATGGGCCTATCTGCAGAACTACGCGGCAAAGCATCGTGCGGCCGGCAACGGCTTCGGCTTCGGCATGGCGTATCCGGATAGCGTCACGCGCACGCTCTCGGCGCGCTATCACAAGGACGGCTCCGAGATCCTCGTCTATCAGGGCGAAGCGCTGCGGCCGCGCCGTCTCACGCCGCGCGAATGCGCGCGCCTGATGGGCTTTCCCGACACCTTCAGGATTCCGGTCAGCGATACGCAGGCCTACCGCCAGTTCGGCAACAGCGTCGTGATGCCGGTGATGCGCGAAGTGGCGCGTATCATGCAGCCGCATCTGCAAACCCTGCTCGCGAGTCCGACCCGCCATGGTTCGAAACAGTCTTGGCCGCTCCATGCGTGAGCGGTCCCGCACGCGAGGCAGCCGGCGCGCCGCGCATGCTTCGCCGGGGCGCTGACGATGGTCGATATCGTCGATAGCGCGACCCGCAGCCGCATGATGTCCGGCATTCGCGGGCGCAACACCAAGCCGGAAATCCTGATCCGCAGCCTGCTGCACCGGCAGGGTTTTCGCTTCCGGCTCGACGCCCGCGATCTGCCGGGCCGGCCCGACATCGTGCTGCCGCGCTATCGCGCGGTCGTGTTCGTGCATGGCTGCTTCTGGCACGGCCACGACTGCCATCTGTTCAAATGGCCGCAGACGCGGCCCGAGTTCTGGCGCGAGAAGATCGGCCGCAATCGCAGCAACGACGAGAAGGTGCACGCCGCCTTGCTCGCGAGCGGCTGGCGCGTCGCCGTGGTATGGGAATGCGCTTTGCGCGGCGCGAATCGCGATATCGCGGGCGTGCTCGAACGGCTCGTCGCATGGCTCAAAAGCGACGCGCCGGAGTTCGAAGAACGCGGATGAAAAACAGCGTTAGAACGCGCCAGGACGGCTGAAAAGCGCGCGCTGCCCACGTCTCGTGCGGTAGTCCGGCGGCCGCTGGTGATACACTCGAAAGGCTTGTTCGGAGCGCTTTCGGGGGGCTGTCGAGGGGTTCCCGGAATGCGTATCGGCGTACGTATCGCCCTGCATCCGCAATGCGTGCAGGCGCCTGCGCCGCACGTTGCGCAACACGTCGGCGGGCCGCCCAGGTGCCTTCGTCCGCCGCGCAGGCGCACGCTCCGACGCTCGCAGAACCAATCAACAAGGGAGGCACATCATGGCTGACTTCCGTCTTTGGTCCGACGACTTTCCCACCAACGGCTTCATGCCGAAAGCCCACGAATACGACGACAAGGCATTCGGCGTCGACGGCGAAAACATCTCGCCGTCGCTGCAATGGGAAGCTCCGCCCGCGGACACGCAAAGCTTCGCGCTCACCGTTCACGATCCCGATGCGCCGACCGGCAGCGGCTTCTGGCACTGGGTCGTCGTCAACATTCCGGCCGATGCGCGCGCGCTGCCGCGCAATGCCGGCAAGGCCGACGGCGCGCTGCTGCCGCAAGGTGCGCTGCAGGTGCGCAACGACTACGGAACGGTCGGCTTCGGCGGCGCTGCGCCGCCGCGCGGCGATCGCACGCATCGCTACATCTTCCGGCTGCATGCGCTGAAGGTGCCGCATCTGCCGGTCAGCGCGGACACCACCAACGCGGTGGCGCGCTTCATGACCCACCTGAACGAAATCGACTCGACCACTCACACGGGCCTTTACGAACTCAAATAACGCAGCAGGATGCGGCGCCGGCGTGGGCCGAAGCGGCCTTCACGCCGGGTCGCGCGACTGCGCAGCCGTCCCATCACAACTCGAACAATCGATGCACGCACAATCCTCGCGCAACGACGGCTCCACCCTCGCCGCCTCGCCGGCACAAGGCGCCGAACACCAGGGTCTGCCGATTCCGCAACGCTACTGGGCGATGCTCGTCATCGCGCTCGGGCTCACGCTCGCGGTGCTCGACAGCGCAATCGCCAACGTCGCGCTGCCGACCATCGCGCGCAACCTCAACGCCAGCGCCGCCTCGTCGATCTGGGTCGTCAACGCGTACCAGCTCGCGATCACGATCACGCTGCTGCCGTTCTCCTCGCTCGGCGATCGCATCGGCTACCGGCGCATCTATCTGTCCGGGCTGATCGTGTTCACGGTCGCCTCGCTCGGCTGCGCGGTCTCGACCTCGCTGACGACGCTCGCGCTCGCGCGCGTGTTCCAGGGCTTCGGGGCGGCCGGCGTGATGAGCGTGAACACCGCGCTCGTGCGCATGATCTATCCGCCCGCGCAGCTCGGGCGCGGCGTCTCGATCAACGCGGTGGTGGTCGCGGTGTCGTCGGCGATCGGACCGACGGTCGCCTCGGGCGTGCTTGCCGTCGCCTCGTGGCCGTGGCTGTTCGCGATCAACGTGCCGATCGGCGTCGCGGCGATCGTCTGCGCCATCAAGGCACTGCCGCTGAACCGCGGCCACGAATCGCCGTACGACTATCTGAGCGCGGTCATGAACGCATTCGTGTTCGGCCTGCTGATTTTCGCGGTCGATGGCCTCGGTCACGGCGAGCTCTTCGGCTACGTGACGCTCGAAGCGCTCGGCGCACTCGTGATCGGCTACTTCTTCGTGCGCCGTCAGCTCAGGCAGTCCGCGCCGCTCCTGCCGATCGACCTGCTGCGCATCCCGGTGTTCGCGCTGTCGATCGGCACCTCGGTCTGTTCGTTCTGCGCGCAGATGCTCGCGTTCGTGTCGCTGCCGTTCATGCTGCAGGAAACGCTCGGCCTGTCGCAGGTCGAAACTGGTATTTTGATGACACCGTGGCCCGCGATCATCATCATCGCGGCACCCATTGCCGGCGTGCTGTCGGACAAGGTGTCGGCCGGCTGGCTCGGCGGCATCGGGCTCGCCGCGATGACGGCCGGGCTGCTGCTGCTCGCCACGCTCGGCCCGCATCCGGACGCGCTGCAGATCGCCTGGCGCATGGCGCTGTGCGGCGCGGGCTTCGGCATCTTCCAGTCGCCGAACAATCGCACGATGCTGTCTTCGGCGCCGCGCGAGCGCAGCGGCGGCGCGAGCGGCATGCTCGGCACCGCGCGCCTGACCGGACAGACGCTGGGCGCGGCCCTGGTCGCGCTGATCTTCGGCGTCGCGCCGCAGAACGGGCCGATCGTTGCGCTGTATGTCGCCGCGGGTTTTTCGGCAGTAGCCGCGCTCGTGAGCACGATGCGGATCATGCAGAAGGTGACGCAGCCGGATTGAGGTTGCTGCGCGTGTGGTCGCCTAGTCGCGTACTCACGTTCCCGCGGTCGTGCTTGCGTGCCTATACGCGTGTTCATGCGCGTGCACGCAAGCGCATGAACACGCGTAGAAACACACGCAGCCCATAGGCCCACGCAAACGAAGGGCGCGCATCGCACAACGCGATGCGCGCCCTTCCTTCATTGCTCCACGTATTGCTCCAGGTCTCCTGGCGCGCTATCGCGAATCAGACGTGATCGGCATGGGCGCCATCCGCGGCCACCAGCGCGGACGACGCCCCTGCGCTTACGACGACGATGCCGTCACGTCAGCGAGCTTTACCGCTTTGGCCCTCACCGAAGACGCGGTCGCGACGTTGCGCAGATCGTCGAGGAACGTATCGCGCCACACCGACAGGTTGTTCTCGCGCAGCGGCTTCATCATGTCCGCGTGACGCGCCTGGCGCTCGGCGAGCGGCATCGAGAGCGCACGTTCGAGCGCTTCGGCCATCTGCGAGAGATCGAACGGATTGACGACGAGCGCGCCCGGCAACTGCTCGGCCGCGCCCGCGAACTGCGACAGCACGAGCACGCCCGGATCGGCCGGGTCCTGCGAAGCCACGTACTCCTTCGCGACGAGATTCATGCCGTCGCGCAACGGCGTCACGTAGCCGACCTGCGACTGGCGGAACAGCGCCATCAGCAGATTGCGCTCGTATTTGCGGTTCAGATACTGGATCGGCGTCCAGTCGAGCTGCGCGAAACGGCCGTTGATGCGCCCCGCCTCGCCCTCCAGCGTCTGCCGGATGCGCTGATAGGTCTGCACGTCGGCGCGGGTCGGCGGCGCGATCTGCACGAGCGAGACGCGGCCATGCCAGCCGGGCGCGTTCAGCAACAGCCGCTCGAATGCCTGGAAACGCTCGACGAGCCCCTTCGAGTAATCAAGCCGGTCGACGCTCATGATCAGCTTGCGGCCGCGCATGCCGTCGCGCAGGCTGCGCACGGGCTTGCGGTCGATGAACTGCTCGGCGGCCCTGGCGATCGCATCGGGATAGATACCGATCGGATAGGCGCCCACCTTGAGGAAGCGATTGAACGCGTGGACCATGCCGTCTTCGCTCGACGTGCCGTGCTGGCCGCGCTCGATGTAGTCGACGAACGACTGGCGGTCGGCTTCGGTCTGGAAGCCGATCACGTCATAGCTGCACATCGCCTTGACGAGTTCGTCGTGCGGCGGAATCGTGCGCAGCACCTCGGGCACCGGAAACGGAATGTGCAGGAAAAAGCCGATCGGGTTCTGCACGCCCAGTTCGCGCAGGCAGCGCGCGAACGGCAGCAGATGATAGTCATGGACCCAGATGATGTCGCCCGGTTCGAGCAGCTCCTTGAGCTGCTTCGCGAGCGTCGCGTTGACGCGCTGATAGCCGGCGTACTCCTGGCGGTCGTAGCGCGAGAGATCGTTGCGATAGTGGAAGGTCGGCCACAGCGTCGTATTGGAGAAGCCACGGTAGTACTGATCGTAGTCGCGCTTGGTGAGGCCCACCGTCGCGTAGGTCACGTTGCCCTGTTTTTCGATCACCGGGGCGGACGGCTCGCCCACCGTTTCGCCGCTCCAGCCGAACCAGACGCCGCCGGTCTCCTTCAACGCGTCGAGCACGCCGATGGCCAGCCCGCCCGCCGCGGGCCGCGCCTCCTGGATCGGTGCGACACGATTCGATACCACGATCAATCTGCTCATTGGTACTCCATTGTTTCGTTGTATGCGGATATGTGCCAAAACGGTGCACGCAAGTGGCGTGCCGATTTCCGCGGTATCTCGAAAATAAAAATATATTCAACTGCGTTGGACGAGCAAAAACGCGCGACCGCAGACCATCGCGAAGAAGTTTTTTCTGTCTTATATGATGAAACAGGAAGCCTTGTTTACCGGTCCTCGTGCCTGCCCGAAGTGGCCGCCGGGGCTCAGGCGTCCTGCTCCGAGCCGAGGTCGCGCTGGTATTCGAGCCCTTCCTGACGCACCCCGCCCTGATTGTGTTCGCCGTCCGGCGGCGTATGCGGAGCGATCCGGTTCTGCCCGGCCGGGTCCGGCGACACGGCCGGCTCGGCGTTGCCGTCGCCCTGCCGGGGACCGCGCTTCGAGTGCCGCGCGGAACGTCGCAATGCGGGATGTCGCATGATCGATGCCTCCAGGGGAAGCTCGCCGCTGTGGCGGCATTCATACAGTCTAGGGGGCGTGACGGCAAATTGCCGGTAAAAAATGCCTCGGCTTTGTAACAAGTACATCAATTCGCCGCCGCGAACGGGGCGTTTTGCATGATTTAGCCTGTCGCGGCGCGAGGTCCGGTGCGCGGATTGCCGTGACGATGCGGCCAGCGCTTCTGGCGGCGCAAGCGCATCGGCCGCAGTGGACGCGCATTGGCCTGAGGCGCTTGCGTCGGCTGCGGCGGCGGATCGCCGATCGGCGGTGCAAACGGTTCGTCGGGATCGATCGGGTCGGGGCCCGGCGTTGGAAGCGTATCGGGTTCGCCCGGATCGGGCGGCGCAGTGGGCGGCTCGACCGGCTCGGGCCGGTGAGCGCGCTTCGGCAGCGGCGGCTCGGGAGCGGCAACGTCTCGCGGCATGTCGGTGTCCTCGTTTTGCGTTTCGTTGAAACGCAGCAAAGGCTGTGCCGTTTTGCGATGCGCGCGCGGTCGTCTGGGGAGTCAGGTTTGGCGTGCCGGGTTAGCGTGCTGATTCAGACTTATCGAAGCGAAGCACCGGGCGAACCGGCGCCGCTCAACACGACTGGCGCGAACCCGCAGCGTTCTACGCCAATCGCCGCGTCGAATCAGGCGTTCGCGCCGCCCAGCGCGCGCGATTCGTCGGCGGCGTCGCCGTCTTCACGCGCATCGTTGCCATATTCGACAAGGCGGTTGTACAGCGTCTTCAGACTGATGCCGAGAATTTCCGCGGCGCGCGTTTTCACGCCGCCGCATTGTTCGAGCGTCGCCAGGATCAGCTGACGGTCCGCTTCGGCGAGCGACGTGCCGAACGGAATCGTGATCGCGGTGCCGGCCGCGGGCTTCGACAGCGTGATCTGCAACGGCACGGTCGCGGTACTGTCCGAATCGGCGCCCGACATGATGTGCGCACGCTGCACGTAGTTCTTCAGCTCGCGCACGTTGCCGGGCCATGGGTACGACAGCAGCATCTCCTTGACCGCGGCCGGAAAATGCTTCTTCGTGTCATGGCGCTCGTTGAGTTCGTCGAGGAACGCCTGCGCGAGCAGTTCGACATCCTTGCCGCGATCGCGCAGCGGCGGCAGGCTGATCGGAAATACGTTCAGGCGGTGATAGAGATCGAGCCGCAGCTTGCCTTCGAGCACCGCCTGCTCCGGATCACGGTTGGTGGCCGCGATCAGGCGCACATCGGTTTCGATTTCCCGCGTCGTGCCGACGCGCATGAACATGCCGGTTTCGAGCACGCGCAGCAGCTTCACCTGCAACTCGATCGGCATCTCGGTGATTTCGTCGAGGAACAGCGTGCCGCCGTTCGCGCGCTCGAAATAACCCTTGTGCTGGCGGTCCGCGCCCGTGAACGAGCCGCGCTCGTGGCCGAACATTTCCGACTCGATCAGGTTCGGAGAAATCGCGCCGCAATTGACCGCGAGAAACGCATGCTTGCGACGCAGGCTCAACTCGTGCAGCGTCTGCGCGGCGACCTCCTTGCCGGTGCCCGATTCGCCGACCAGCATGACCGAGGCCGCCGTCGGCGCGACTCGGCTGATCTGGTCGTAGACCTCCTGCATCGCCGGCGAATTGCCGAGCATCAGACCGAAGCGGCCCATGCGGCGCAACTCGCCACGCAGCGTGCCGATCTCCGCCTTGAGGTCGCCGGCGCGCGGCAGGCGCGAGAGGATCGCCTTCACGCGCTGCATGTTGATCGGCTTCACGAGGTAGTCGGCGGCACCCATTTTCAGCGCGCTGACCGCCGACTCCACGGTCGCGTGACCGGTAATCACGATCACTTCGACGCCGGAGCGCGGATCGAGGTCTTCGAACAGATCGACCCCGCTGCCGTCAGGCAACTTCAGGTCGGTGAATACGACGTCCGGCATCTGCCGGACCAGTTGAATACGCGCTTCGCGCAAATCGCCCGCGGTGGCGGTGGTCAGGCCGTCTCCCCCCATGATTGCGGAAAGCGCCTCGCGGGTAGCTGCGTCGTCATCGACAATCAGTACATGTGGCATCGCGTCTCGAAAGCCTGCAAGCGTGGGTCAAGAAAGGAGCGAAACATGCGGATCGCATGCCGCCAGGCAGGCCGGCTGCGTGACCCGGAACCGCGCTGGAGTCACACCGAATTCACGTCCGGCCGACCACTGCGAATAAAAGCGCAACAATATCGCGAAAAACCTGCGGAATTGGCGCTTTATTGTTGCCTATTTGCCCATTATACGGCTTTATAGGATTCGTTTAATAACGCCGTCGGGACGCCGCCCAGCAATCCCGCTCAGGCGGCACGCGGCAGGCGCGTGCGGCTCGATCGCGGGTCCGATCACAACTCAGCCGCGCGGAAACGGCCATGCGTCGCCTTCGCCGTGCGCCTGACCCGAACCGTTCGTGCCATTCGTACCGTGCGCGCCCGACGTCACCGCCGCCTCGCTCGCCAGGGCGCGCGGCGTTGCCACCGCGCCGCCCTCGTTTTCCCAGCGGCTCAGGTCGCGAGCGGCGGCAAACTGGCCCGCGCGTCGGTTCTGCACATAGCGAATCGCGAGGAAACCGCCCAGCGCCATCAGTGCGCCGAAGATGCCAATCGTGGGTCGTGCCATGGTGAACTCCTTGGTCGTAGTGGGAAGAGTGCCAGGCATGCGGATGCCGCGAGCCGATGCGCCTTCACGCCACGGCTAACGCGCAACCAGCGCGCCGAGCAGGAAACCGCTGCCCGCCGCGAGCGCGATCGCACGCCATGGGTGGTGGCGCACATAGCGTTCGGTGCGGACGGCCGCCCCGCGATAGCGCCGATGCACGTTGCGCTGCGCATCGCCGAGCGCCGACTGCAGCGTCTCGACATGCGTGCCGAGCCGCTCGCGCAACGCGTCGACGCCCTCGCCCGGCACGTTGCCGGCAAGCCGCAGCATTTCTTCCGAGTCTCTCAGCAGCACCCGTAAATCCTCGACGATCTTCTGGCTGCCGAGTGCAAGTTGTTGCGTCGTGTCGGTCATCGCTCACTCCTTGTCTGGTCTCGTCCGGCTCGGCGTGCGTATGAGCCTCCTGGCATGGATCGCGGCACGCATGCGCCCATCGCCGAACCCGTCGACGGCACCGTTCGCGCGCTTCTCTCCCCTCTTTCGCGTGCCGCCCGAAGCTCTCGCGAGCCGATGAATTCGTCCATGCCGCAAAGCGCATGCCCGGCAAATTTGCCGCTTTAACAGCGCTCGCATGCGGTATTCGGGCAGTTTCGACCGGTTGCGCGCGGCAATATTTCTCGCGCGGCCGCGTCGATTGCCGGAAACCGTACCGAAGTGGTTAAATCGACTTTTGTGGGATAGTGGCTGTACGGTCTATCGCGTCTCAAGGCCTGCGCGCCGCACCACGAACTTCATTTGCACAGGACTCCCCTTCTTTATGGCGTCAATCGATCTGGACTCGCCCACCGTCTCCGCCGGCGGCCATGCTTCGTCACAAGCGAAGCAGCGCGTCGCGGACGGCGTCGCGGGACTGAAATCGTACGGGCTGCTATACGGCTCGTCGCCGGTGATGCTCGATCTCTACGAGCAGATAGAGCGCGTCGCCGATACCGACGCGACCGCGCTGATCATCGGCGAATCGGGCACCGGCAAGGAACTGATCGCCCGCACGATCCACGAGCGCAGCAGCCGCAAGGACGCCGCGTTCGTCGCCGTGAACTGCGGCGCGATTCCCGATGAACTGATCGAAGCCGAACTGTTCGGCCACGAGAAAGGCAGCTTCACCGGCGCGGTCCAGGGCCGCATCGGCTACTTCGAACACGCGAACGGCGGCACCCTGTTTCTCGACGAGATCACCGAAATGGCGCCGGTGCGCCAGGTCAAACTGCTGCGCGCGCTCGAGACGGGCACGTTCTATCGCGTCGGCGGCAACGAGCTGATTAGCGGCAACGTGCGCGTGATCGCCGCGACCAATCGCGATCCCGCCGTGGCCGTGAAGGAAAACGGCTTGCGCGAAGACCTCATGTACCGGCTCGCGGTTTTTCCGCTGCGCGCGCCGCCGCTGCGCGAGCGCGAAAACGACCGCGAACTGCTCGCGCAGTATTTCCTCGCGCAGCTGAATCAACAGGAAAGCACCAGCAAGAGCTTCAGCAAGCGCTCGATCGAAACGCTGCGCGCCTGGTCGTGGCCGGGCAATGTGCGCGAACTGAAGAACGCCGTGTATCGCGCGTTCATTCTCGCGGAGAAGACGGTCGAGCTGCCGCATCCGCATCTCGCATCGCGGGTCAAGAAAGCGGTCACGCAGGGCGATGCGATGAGCGTGTGGATCGGCACGCCGCTCGCCGATGCGCAAAAGCAGATCATTCTCGGCACGCTCAAGTATTGCGGCGGCGACAAGCGGCGCGCGGCGAAAGCGCTCGGCGTGAGCCTGAAAACGCTGTACAACCGCCTGAGCGCATACGGCGACGAGAACGGCGAAGAGGAGGCCGAGCAGTAGCGAGGCGGTGCGTCGATAACGGGCATCGAATACATGTGCCGACGGCGAATCCGCTGTTCGCGCCGCGATTCATTGCCGGGCACGATGCCCATTCGCACCGGAATGCCGAAGTTCGCGCGTATAGCTTCGCCGCATGGTGCGAGCCGCCTCGCGCGCCGATGAGCGAATCCGCCCAAACGCCAATACGCCAATACAATTCGCCGGCAAACCCCGAAGAAAAAACAGAAAACGCCGTGCCATGCACGATGTTTTGCAATTTCTTGCATTTTCCCACTGCCCATTACAAATATCATCCTGCACAATTCCGCTGCGTATTGGGACGACGGGAACGACAGGAACGACGTGCCGCTCGTTCACATGCTGCCTGGCGCGTGAGCGACGACACCTGTACGAGCAGGGACAAAAGAAATGCAAAAGAACATGGTGTGGGCCGGCAACGCGAAATCCGCTGCCGCGCGCAAGCGCCCTCACGCAACAGCGCTTGTCGCGCTCGCGCTGGCGGTCTCATCGACATTGAGTGGTTGCAGCTCGCTGTACTCGGAAGGCGCGGTGGCGGGCGCCGGTATCGGGGGTGCAGCGGTCGCGGCGAAGGTCACCAGCAATGCGGCGGTCGCGACCGGCATCGGTCTCGGCGCGGTGGCCGCGGCGCGTGCCGGAGTGCAGTACTCGGAGCGCGTGGTCCACAGAAACACCCAGAACAGCATCGCAACCGCGGCAGGACCGCTCGACGTCGGCGCGGTGGCCCCCTGGAGCATCACGCACTCCTTCCCGATCGAAGACGACGAACACGGCCGCGTGACAGTCAGCCGCCTGATCAGCACCGGTCCGCTCGACTGCAAGGAAATCGTCTTCTCCGTCGATCAGAACGCGACCCAGAATGTGCCCGCGAGCAGTGCGTTTTATATCGCGTCGATCTGCCGTGACGGCAGCAACTGGCGCTGGGCCTCGGCCGAACCGGCTACCGAGCGCTGGGGCTCGCTGCAATGACGAGGCTTTCGCTCAAGGCTGCGAGGCGCCGGCCAGCCTGGTTTGCGCTCCGGCTCCGGTTGCCGTTTCGGGCCGCGCATCCCGTGCGTCAGGTACGTCGTCATGCTTCGCTCGAAGCCACGTCTGATCCAGCCCCTCGCGCTACCGGCACCGCCACGCCCCCAGGCACGCTGACGCTGGCCGGCAACCGCCTGCGCCACATCGCGGCCGGCGTGCTGTGCGTGGCCGCGAGCCTGCTCGCGAGCGGCTGCGGCTCGATCGGCGCGGCAAGCGGTGCCGCGGCGGGTGTCGCGTCGGGAATCGTCACGAGCAATCCGGCCGTTGCGCTCGGCGTCGGCGTCGCCGTGCAGGCCGCGACCGATGAAGTCGTCGCCCGTTATATGCGCAACATGCACCAGGACCAGCAGGACCTGATCGCGGCGCTGGCGGGCGCGATGCCGGTCGGCGAAACGCGGCCGTGGTCGGTCAAGCATACGCTGCCGATCGAGAACGGCCACGGTGAGGTGCG
This sequence comes from Paraburkholderia sp. Ac-20336, assembly GCF_017105025.1. Classification (NCBI taxonomy): domain Bacteria; kingdom Pseudomonadati; phylum Pseudomonadota; class Betaproteobacteria; order Burkholderiales; family Burkholderiaceae; genus Paraburkholderia; species Paraburkholderia sp. Ac-20336. The sequence continues at coordinate 39,857 of NZ_JAAGPS010000026.1, forward strand.
CGTGACGCGCGCCTTCAGTTCGGCGCTCGCGCTCTGCAAGGAGTTCGTATTCTCGGTGCAGGACGGCGACGGCCCGAACGCGCTGGAAATGTGGTTCACGGCGAGCGCCTGCCATCAGGACAAGGGCTGGAAGTGGGCCTCGGCCGAGCCGGCGGTCGCACGCTGGGGCACGCTGCAATAAGCAGAAACGGCCCGCCCGGCTATGCCGGGCGGGCCGTTTCGGTCAGGCCGACCATCTGGTTGGTGGCAAAGAGCGGCGCAGTCGATTCAATCCGCCCCGCCGCTTGGTCAAGCGAGCCTATCGTTCGAATCGCTTCCTGCCGGCTGAACCTGCAAGCCAAATCTGCCGGCCGAATCGCGCGCACAAAATTCCGCGCTTTACGACTCCACGTCTTCCAGGCTGAAAATTTCGGTCTGGTCGTTGTACGAGAAAATCTCGCCGTAACGGCCCCAGTTGATGACCGCATCGAGCGTTTCCTCGGCGGCGCTATCCGACAGAAAGTCTTCCAGCTCCTGCTCGAAGCGCACGCGCGGCGCGCGATGCCCCGGCCGCTCGTTCAACACCTTCTTGATTCGCGCGGCGAGCGGCACGTGCCGCAGCAAATGCTCGGCGAACATCATCTTCCGTTCCTGCGTGCCGAACTCGGAGAACACGCGCGCGGGCGGCGTGAGGAAAATATCGCCTTCGCGCACGTCGGCGAAACCGAGGTGTTGCAGCACTTCGGCGATCGGAAACAGATCGTCGACCTCGAGATGCAGCGAGCGCGCGATTTCCGGCATGTCCGCGCGGCCGTGGTACGGCGCGGCGGCCAGCGTTTCGATCAGACCGGCCATCAGGTTGGTCGACACATGCGGCAGCCAGCTATGCAGTTCGAGCCCCTTCTTGGTCTGCTCGTCGGTCTGACGCGCGGTCATCTTCGCGTAGATGTCGTCGACCAGCTTGCGGAACGCCGGGTCCAGACGGTTGCGCGGATGCTTGAACGGCACCTTGATCTCGGCGATCACGCGGCCCGGGTTCGACGACAGCACGAGAATGCGGTCGCACATGAACACCGCTTCCTCGATGTTGTGCGTGACGATCAGCACCGCCTTGATCGGCATGCGGCCCTGCGTCCACAGATCGAGCAGGTCGGTACGCAGCGTTTCGGCGGTCAGCACGTCGAGCGCGGAGAACGGCTCGTCCATCAGCAGCAGCGTCGGATCGACCACCAGCGCCCGCGCAAAGCCGACGCGCTGGCGCATGCCGCCCGACAGCTCGCGCGGATACGCGTTCTCGAAGCCGTCGAGACCGATCAGGTCGATCGCCGCGAGCGCGCGCGTGCGGCGCTCGCTGGCGGCCACGCCCTGCGCCTCGAGACCCGCCTCCACGTTCTGCAGCACGGTCAGCCACGGGAACAGCGCGAAGGTCTGGAACACCATCGCGACACCCTTCGCCGGGCCTTGGAGCGGCTTGCCCATATAGGTGACTTCGCCGCCGGTCGGCTCGATCAGGCCGGCGATGATGCGCAGGAGCGTCGACTTGCCCGAGCCCGAGCGGCCCAGCAGCCCGACGATCTCGCCTTCGCACAGCGACAGATTCGCATCGTCGAGCACGAGCAGCTCGCCCTGCGTCTTGTTGAAACCGCGGCACACGTCCTTGACGCGCAGGATTTCGTCGCCGAGACGCGGGGGCTTCGGCGGTGTCTGGATCGGCGCGGCGGTCATAGCAGCTTTAGGATTTTGCATCGCGTTATGCCTTCATTTCTCTTATCAAAACGCCGCGCCGCCCCTCGGGTCTGGCTGGCCGCCCACGAGGGCCCGGCGCGCAGCGACAGGTTCGGGGACGCTCAATCGAGCCGCAGCTTGCCTTCGGCGTACGCGTACATCGGACGCCACAGCAGACGGTTGAACAACGTGACGAACAGCGACATCACGGCGATGCCCACGATGATCTTCGGATAATCGCCCGCCGCGGTGGTCTGCGCGATATACGCGCCGAGCCCGTGCGCCGCGACCTTCGTATCGCCCCACTGCACGAACTCGGCCACGATGCTCGCGTTCCACGCGCCGCCCGACGCGGTGATCGCGCCCGTCACGTAGTACGGGAAAATGCCCGGCAGCATCGCCTGACGCCACCACTGCCAGCCGCGGATATGGAAATTTTTGGCCGCCTCGCGATAGTCGTTCGGGTACGAGCTCGCGCCGGCGATCACGTTGAACAGGATATACCACTGCGTGCCGAGCACGATCAGCGGCGAGAGCCAGATATCCGGGTTCAGATGGAAACGCACGATCACGATCACGAACACCGGGAACAGCAGGTTCGCCGGAAACGCCGCGAGAAACTGCGCGAGCGGCTGGATCTTTTCCGCGAGCGCCGGGCGCAGGCCGATCAGCACGCCGATCGGCACCCAGATGACCGAGGCGATCGCGATCAGCACCACGACGCGCAGCAGCGTGATGAGCCCGAGCACGAGCACATGGCCGATCTCGTCGAGCGTGACGCCGGTGCGCACGTAGAGAAACACGCGATACACCACGTAGGCGGTGGCGATCAGCACCAGCGCCGCCCACACGATGTCGCCGACCTTCGAGTTCTTCTCGCTCTGCGGAATATGAAAGCGCGGTGCGCTGAACGCCGGCAGCTGGAAACGCATGCGCGCGGCGTGCGCGAATAGCCAGCCAAGCGGCACGAGCAGGCGGTGAATCAGGTGCGTGCGGCGAATCAGGTCGAGCAGCCACGATTCGGGCGCGTCGCCCGAGCTGGTGTTTTCCATGCGGAACTTGTCGGCCCACGCGACGAGCGGACGGAACAGGAACTGGTCGTACGCGAGGATCACGACCGTCATCGCGAGAATCACCCAGCCGATCGCGTGCAGGTTCTTGTCGCTGATCGCCTGCGCCAGATAGGCGCCGATGCCCGGCAGCGTAATCGTGTTGTTGCCGACCGTAATCGCTTCGGAAGCGACCACGAAGAACCAGCCGCCCGACATCGACATCATCATGTTCCAGATGAGGCCCGGCATCGAGAACGGCACTTCGAGCTTCCAGAAACGCTGCCACGAAGTCAGATGAAAGCCGCGCGAGACTTCGTCGAGATCGCGCGGCACCGTGCGCAGCGACTGATAGAAGCTGAACGTCATGTTCCACGCCTGGCTCGTGAAGATCGCGAAGATCGCGGCCAACTCGGCGCCGAGCACGCGGCCCGGGAACAGCGCGAGAAAGAACGTGACCGTAAACGAAATGTAGCCGAGCACCGGCACCGACTGCAGGATGTCGAGAATCGGCACGAGCACGAGGCCGGCGCGGCGGCTCTTGGCGGCCAGCGTGCCGTAAATGAGCGTGAAGATCAGCGAGGCCACCATCGCCGCGAGCATGCGCAGCGTGGTGCGCATCGCGTACTCGGGCAGGTTCGACGGATCGAGCGAGATCGCCTGGGTCTTCAGCGTCGACATCGGCGCGAGCGTCTCGTGAAAGCCGATCGACGCCATCGCGATCAGACAGATGATCAGCGGAAACGCGACGAAGTCCCAGCGGTTGGGCAGCACGCGCCATGCCGACGCATTGGCGGTGCGTTTGAGGTCAAAGCTGAAATCCATTAGATGCCCCCTCTTTCGAAACAGGCATGCGATCGCTCGAAGGAGGTCGCGACTTGAACGCGGCGGTCAACAGATCGGTCCGGAAAGTGGAAATCGGGCATGGCAAAACGCGCGTGCGTGGTAAATCGTTAGCGTTGAAGACACGTGGTCCGGCAACGGACATGTTCGCGAACGAGCCGCCCGCGAGCACAACCATCACACGGATACCTGTCGCCGCGGACGCCGCCCGAAGGCCGGCGGGCTTTCCTCATTTTGGACGGCACGACACTACACCATCCTATGTTTCAGATACAACCTTTCCCCGCAAATTGCGAGACAGGGTTACCGGGGCCTTACAACCGCCCCTGTTTGCGCCATATCGGCAGCGCGCCGCACTGTACCTCGCCGCGCTGCGCGATGGCAGATCCGCGCGCGCACCGTATCGCAAGGCGTGGCGCGCAAACGACATACACGGTAATCGCAGCGTATCGGGAATCCTGACGAATCCGCCTGCGAGACCGATGCAGCCATCAAGAAAACGAGGCGCCTGCCGTTATGAATCTGACCGGCCTGATCCATGCAGTGCGCATCCCTGCAATAAGGATGGCGCCGGGCCTCATGACGGTTAGAATCAGGAAACGACGCACCTGTTTTCAAACGATTCTTGCCGGGCCGCCGGGTTCGCGCCGTGTTTGAATCGTCAGCCGTTTCAAACACGGCGGCAGACCAGCGGCAAACACATCGACCATAGGACCCACGAGGGCATCGGCCGCAAGGCGGGCGAGCAGCCCCGGCCAGGTGCCGACGCAAGGGCCGCAGACCGCACCCGCGCGTTGCCGCGAATGAGCAAGTTGCATGTCACAGACAGACGGATCAGAGGGTCGATGAACAGGACAACCTTGCGCCAGATAGCCGGACCGGTCAGCTTCGCGCTGATCGTACTGGTTTGCTGGTTCGTGGCTGGCATGGTCGCGGACCGGATGGTACAGCAGGAACTGGATGCGGCTCTGCACAGCCAGCGGCAAATGTCCACGTCGATCGTCGACAACATGGCCGAGGTGATTGCCAGCGACCTCGCGATGTCCCGCGCCATCCCCGCGACCATGGCCGAAATGGACGTAGTCCAGCGCGCCCTCGTGCAATCGCAGAATTATGCCGTGAACGCGGGGATGGCGGAACCCGCCCTGCGCGCCGCGCTGCTCGGCAATCCGCAGATGGCGGCGGTCAGCCAGTTCCTGCATGACGCGCAGGGCTTCTCCGGGCTCGACCAGATCTGGATCGTCAACACGAACGGCATCTGCGTGGCGTCGAGCGCCACGATCTCGAATCCGGCCGGCATCCAGCCGTCGCTCGTCGGCGTGGACATGCGCACACGCAGCTATATGACCAACGCGCTGCTCGGCGCGTTTTCGGAAGCCTACGGCGTGGGCCGCGCGAGCGGCGAGCCGGGCATCTTCATCGCCGCGCCGGTCTACTCGGACGGCTTGCTGGTCGGCGTGGTGGTCGCGAAGGTCGGCATCGCGCGGCTGCGTCACTGGGTAGCGCACGCGGGCACCTTCGTCACCGACGACAACGGCGTCATCATCATGGCGCACGACAGCGGGCTCGAAGGCCGCGCGATGCCGAGCTCGCGCATCACGCAGATGAGCCCCGCCGAGCGGCGCATCATCTATCGGCGCGAGACGTTTCCCGAGATGCGCATCCGCGTCGACACGCAGTTGCGCGAGCAGGCGCCGTGGGTCCCGGCGGCCGCGGCCGCGCAGTTCTTCGGCATGAGCGAACAGCCGGCGCCGGCGCTGTATCAGAACCGCAGCGGCCTGAATTCGGGGCTGTCCGCACATCTGGTCGATCCGCTCGCGGCGTGGCCCGAGTTGCTGCGCAATCACAAGCGCGATCATCTGCTGGTGTTTCTGACGCTGGCCGGCACCGTCGCGCTCGCGTGGGTGATTACCGTGTCCTACGTGCGCGAACGGCGCCACCATCGTGCGACGCGCGATCTCGCGAAGCAGCTGCAATCGGCCAATACGCTGCTGTCGGCCGAGGCGCGTCACGATGCGCTGACAGGCGCGTTGTCGCGGCGCTACTTCCTCGACCTGCTGCGCCGCGAGATCGACCGCGCGCAGGCGGGCCGCGAGCCGCTGTGCATGGCGATCGCCGATCTCGACCACTTCAAGCAGATCAACGACCGCTTCGGCCACGCGGCCGGCGACCGCGCGCTCGAACATTTCGTCGATACCTGCCGCACCGAGCTGCGCGGCTCGGACGCCATCGGCCGGCTCGGCGGCGAGGAGTTCGGCCTGCTGCTGCCGGCCACCGGTCTTGCCGGCGGCCGCGAAGTGGTCGAGCGTCTGCGCCTCGCGCTGAAGGCCGCGCCGTCGCCGAAGCTGCCGCCCTCGGTCAGCCTGAGCGTGAGCATCGGCATCACGGAATTGTCGCCGGACGATCTGCCCGAGCGCCTCATGAGCCGCGCCGACACCGCGCTCTACGCGGCCAAGACCGGCGGCCGCGACCGCACCGAGGCGCTGCCGCCCGACGATACCGCGCCGCCCACGCGCACGGCGGTCAACGCCTGGTAAGCAGGCGCATCCGTCGACGCCATCTCCGAGCCTCTCGCAGCGAAGCAGGTATCATCGATCCTGATCTTGGAATTGTCGCTACTGCTCTAACGGGAGATTCGCATGAAGGGAAATCTGGTCATCGTCTGTCGCGATCAGGATGCTGATGCATTCGACCACCTGCTGGCCGAATACGGTGCGTTTCAGACGCGCCTGTCGTCGACCGCGTGGTATCTGAAACTGGCAGTCGCGCCGGAACTGATTCAGGAGGAAATACTGGCGCGCCTCGGCAAATACACGACGCACTACATCTTCGAGGCGGAATCGGTCACGTGGAATACGGTGGACAGCGAAACGGCCAACGCGCTCAATACGCTGTTCTCGGATTAAGACGCCGGGGGTGCAATCAGGCGCGAGTCACGTGGCCGCAAGGCCGCGTGCCGCGAACATCGCCCCCACCGTGCCTCGCCTTCCCCAGCCATTTATCGTGGCATTTACCAGGCATGCTCCGAAGTTGCCGCCACCTTCGGCAGCATCTCGAACGAGAAGCTCATCAGCACGCGCAAGCCACGGCCATCGTGATTGCCGATTTCCCATTCGCCGCCCGCGCGCCGCACGAGCCGCTCGACAATCGCGAGACCGAGCCCGCTATGGCCGTTGCCGCCGCGCGCCGGATCGAGCCGCACGAACGGCCGGCTCGCGTTGATGATGTCTTGCGCGGCAATGCCCTTGCCGCTGTCGCTCACCGATAGCGTGAAGCCCTGCGCCGTGCGCGCGGTCGCCACGATCACCGGCGGCGCGCCATAGGCATGCGCGTTATCGAGCAGGTTCGAGAGAATCCGGTCGAGCGTGGCGGCCGGCAGCAGGAATGACGGCCCCGCGGCGAGTTCCGTCTCCACGGTCGGCGCGCCAGAGGCCACCGCCCGATAGCTGCGCACGACCCGCTCGCATTGCGCATCCACTTCGACGGGTTCGCTGCGATCCGCGCCGTCGTGCGCGAACACGAGAAACTGCTCGACGATATGCGTCATCGAATCGACGTCGCGCACCACGCCGTCGCGCGTCTTCGCGTCGTCCATCATCTCGGCACGCAGCCGCAGGCGCGCAAGCGGCGTTTTCAGATCGTGCGCGACACCGGCCAGCATCACCGCGCGATCGTTCTCGGTGCGCGCGACTTCCTGCACCATCTGATTGAAGCCGTGCGTGAGCTGCCGCAATTCGCGCGGGCCGCGCTCGGGCACCGGCGACACCGGCAAGCCGCGGCCGAAGCGCGTGACCGCCTGCGCGAGCGAGCGCAGCGGCTGCTGCAAGGCCCACGCGGCGAACACCGCGGCCATCACCGCGAACGAGAAAATCATGACGAGCCACAGCACCGTGCGGTCGAGCGAGTGCGGCATGCGCAGCGGCTGCACGGGCACGACGATCCAGTTGCTATCGTTCGCCTCGCGCACCCACAGCGTGGGCGGATGGCCCGGCGGACCCACGCGCACCTGGGTGCCGTCCGGCATGCGGTCGCGCACGTCTTCGACGAAACGCGAGAGCGGCGCCGGCATGGTGGAATTTGCCGGCGGCACGTCGGGGCTCGCCGGATCGACGAGCTTCACGCGCGACGGCAACGGTTGATCCGGTGTACGGGCGACATGCTGACGCACCGCGTCGACGAGGAAGATCGCTTCCTCGACCGCGTAGCGCGTCTGGAACTGCGAGCGTTCGAGCCGTATCAGCGCGTACCACGCAAAATGCGACAGCAGCAGCACGCCGACAACCAGCAGTGCCAGTCTCCCGAACAGCGAATCAATGGGCCGACGCATGCTGCTCGCCGTCCGGCACGAACACGTAACCGCGGCCACGCACCGTCTGGATGAAGCGCGGCGTGGACGGATCGGTTTCGAGAATGCGGCGCAGGCGCCACACCTGCACGTCGATGCCGCGGTCGGTGCCGTCGTACTCGGGACCGTGCAGCAGTTCCAGCAAGCGCTCGCGCGTGAGCGTGCGCATGGGATGATTGACGAAAATCTTCAGCAGCGCGAACTCGCTGCCCGACAACGTGAGCGGCTTGTCTTCGTGATGCAGCGTGCGCGACTGGAAGTCGAGCGTGAAGCGGCCGAAGCTGAACGGCTCGCGCTGCTCGGGCGCGGCCGCCGACGGCAGCGTGCGGCGCCGCCGCAGCACCGCCTGCACGCGCGCGAGCAGTTCGCGCGGATTGAACGGCTTGCCGAGATAGTCGTCCGCGCCGAGTTCGAGACCGACGATGCGGTCGACGTCGTCCGCGCGCGCGGTCAGCATGATGACGGGGATATCGTCGCCCGAGGCGCGCAGCTTGCGCAGCGCGGTGAGCCCGTCTACGCCCGGCATCATGAGGTCCAGCACGATGAGGTCGGGACGCTCGCGTTCGAGGCGGCGCTCGAGCGAGCCCGCATCGTGCAGCACCGAGACTTCGATACCCTGACGGGCGAGATAGTCGCGCAGAAGATCGCGCAATTCGACGTCGTCGTCGACGACCAGGATTTGAGTAGCCATGGAATGAAGTTTAACGCGCAGCAGAAAGGGATTTCGTTTTCCAAACAGCGTCAAGGGTTACCGGGTGTTACGGTGAAAGCCTCGCGTAATGCCTGGTAATAGCCGCACCGGAGCACGTAACACAGTGCCCGGCACAGTTCTCTACGCTGTGCCTTACCGAATGCAGGCGAGTCCTCATGACCGGCTGCATCGTCGGCTATTCCATTACAAGGAGCCTTATATGTCCACCAAAAAGATGTCGCGCGTTCTCGCTGTTGCCGCCACCGCTCTCGCCCTCGGCGCGGGCGCCGCTTATGCCGCCCAGCCCGCGGAGCACGCGCACGGCGGCCCCGGCGGCTGGCACGGCCACTTCATGAAGGAACTGACCCAGCTCCACGACCAGCTGAAGCTGAACGCGGATCAGGAAAAGCTGTGGCAAAGCGCGCTCGATACGATGAAGCAGAATCACGAAGCGATGCGCGCGAACCACCAACAGGCTCGCGAACAGTTCAAGGCGGCGCAGCAGCAGCCCATCCTCGACCTGAACGCGATGGCCGCGACGCACCAGCAGATCGAGCAGAAGGACGCACAACTGCGCCAGCAAACCAGCGACACCTGGCTCAAGTTCTATAACGCGCTGAACGACCAGCAGAAGACCACCGTCAGCACCGCGCTGAAGAAGCGCTTCGCGCGGATGGAAGAACGCCGCGAGAAGATGCACGAGCGCTGGCAGCATCACAAGGCTCAGAAGGGCGCGGCGTCGGCGCCGGCCGCCAGTCAGTAAGCGTCACGCCAGGTAGCGCGGGGCCAGCCGAAAGGCCGCCTCGCGCATGAAACAACGCCACGAAAGCAATCTTCCGTGGCGTTGTTCTTTGGTGGCGGTTAAAGCCGCGCCAAAGCCTCACCATCGAAGCGGGCGCGGCAGCAATCAGCCGTTCAACTGACCCAGATCGAACAGCAGCACTTCCGCGTCCTCGCCGTTTTCGAGCGTGACCGTGTCGGTGTCGCTGAGCTTCGCGGCGTCACCCGCCTTGAGCAGCGTACCGTTCACCGTCACCGCACCACGCGCGACGTGCACGTAGGCGAGACGCCCCTTCGGCAGCGCGAACTGCGCGGTCTCGGCGCCGTCGAGAAGACCCGCGTAGATCGAGGCGTCCGCGTGGATCGTCACCGAGCCGTCGTGGCCGTCGGGCGATGCGATCACGCGCAGGCGGCCGCGCTTGCTGTCGGCATCGAAACGCTTTTCCTCGTAGCCGGGCTGGTCGCCCGCGCGGCTCGGCAGCACCCAGATCTGCAGCAGATGCACCTGCTCGTCGCGCGAAGCGTTGAACTCGCTGTGCTGCACGCCGGTGCCCGCGCTCATGCGCTGCACGTCGCCGTGGCGGATCGTCGAGCCGTTGCCCATGCTGTCGCGATGGGCCAGCGCGCCCTCGAGCACGTACGTGACGATTTCCATGTCGCGGTGGCCGTGCGCGCCAAAGCCCTGGCCGCCCTCGATGCGGTCTTCGTTGATGACGCGCAGCGGGCCGAAATGCACGTGCCGCGAATCACGGTAATCGGCAAACGAGAAGCTGTGGTAGGAGTCGAGCCAGCCGTGGTTGGCATGGCCACGTTCTTCGGAACGGCGAATCTCGATCATGGAAAATCTCCCGGTAAAGAAACAAGTTGATGGAGACAATGTAGGGCCAACGCGATCGCCAAACAATCGGCGCACATGCACTGGACCGTTCCACCGGTGCGAGCAATCGCTGCCGGCGGCAAGACCCGCCGCAACGTCGCGCACGCACAACGCCCGCCGCCGCTCGTGCCGGTCCACGGACGTCCCGGACTGGCACCCCGGCGCTGTTCGGGTAAAATACCGCCCTTTTCGAGGCGCTCGGACGTTCCATGCGTCGCTCAGGGCCCTTCAGGACACCTCGGCGCAAACAACACTCGACACCGCGCGAGACGAACCGGCAGGCAGTATCCGCGAGACTCGGGACTCGCCCGCATGGGCGTGAGCGGGGCTTCGTACTAGAGTCGGCAACAAGGAAGGCAAGCCCGGTCGCCAGCAACGGCGGCAGTGGCAGAAACCGGCAGTAGATTCAAACCCATTCGAGACGAAAGTCCCAAAAGCGCGCCGCGGGAACGCCAACGCTCCCACGGCATGATTTGCACAGCGGCACGCTGTGCGCCGCGCGTCATGGCGAGCCGAACGCTCGCGGCCCGCGCGGCGCAACACGGGCCGCGTCTTTCGCGATGCGTCACAAGCGCGTCGTCAAGGACTTCATATGTTCCTTCAAGGCTACGGCCCGCTGCTTCTCAGCGGCACCTGGCAGACCGTCAAACTGGCGGTGTTGTCGCTCGTGCTCGCCTTCGTGCTGGGCCTGCTCGGCGCGGCGGCGAAACTGTCGAAAAACCGCCTCTCCAACGGCATCGGCACCGTCTACACGACGCTCGTGCGCGGCGTGCCCGATCTCGTGCTGATGCTGCTGCTGTTCTACAGCATCCAGATCTGGCTGAACAACCTCACCGACGCGCTCGGCTGGGACGAGATCGACATCGATCCGTTCGTGGCCGGCGTCGCGGTGCTCGGCTTCATCTACGGCGCGTACTTCACCGAGACGTTCCGCGGCGCGTTCCTCGCCGTGCCGCGCGGCCAGCTCGAAGCGGGCGCGGCCTACGGCATGACGAACTGGCAGGTGTTCTCGCGCGTGATGTTCCCGCAGATGATGCGCTTCGCGCTGCCCGGCATCGGCAACAACTGGCAGGTCATGGTGAAGGCGACCGCGCTCGTGTCGATCATCGGTCTCGCCGACGTCGTCAAGGCCTCGCAGGACGCCGGCAAGGGCACGCTGCGGTTCTTCTTCTTCACCCTGCTCGCCGGGGCGATCTATCTCGTCATCACCACCGTGTCGAACTTCGTGCTGATGTACCTCGAAAAGCGTTACTCGACCGGCGTGCGAAAGGCGGATCTATGATCGAGATCATTCAGGAATACTGGCGCAACTATCTGTTCACCGACGGCTATCGCTTCACCGGCGTCGCGATCACGTTGTGGCTGCTGGTGGTGTCGATCGGCCTCGGCTTCTGCCTGTCGGTGCCGCTCGCGGTCGCGCGCGTGTCGAAGAAGAAATGGCTCTCCGGCATGGTGTGGCTGTATACGTACGTGTTCCGCGGCACGCCGCTCTACGTGCAGCTGCTGCTCTGCTACACCGGTCTCTACAGTCTCGACATCATCCGCAACAACGAGCTGACCAACGCGTTTTTCCGCGACGGCATGCATTGCACGCTGCTCGCGTTCACGCTGAACACCTGCGCGTACACCACCGAGATTTTCGCGGGCGCGATCAAGGCGACGCCGTACGGCGAGATCGAAGCGGCGCGCGCCTACGGCATGTCGTCGTTCACGCTGTACCGGCGCGTGATTCTGCCCTCGGCGCTGCGCCGCGCGCTGCCCTACTACAGCAACGAAGTGATCCTGATGCTGCACGCCACCACGGTCGCCTTCACGGCGACCGTGCCGGACATTCTCAAGATCGCGCGCGACGTGAACTCGGCGACCTATCAGTCGTTCAACGCGTTCGGTATCGCCGCGCTGCTGTACCTGTGCATCTCTTTCGCGCTCGTGTGGCTGTTCCGCCGCGCCGAACGCCGCTGGCTCGCTTACCTGCGGCCGCAAGGCAAGTAAGTAACGTTGGACATCGCGGTTAGAGACCGCGTCCGTGGGCAGGCAAGCTCGTCAAGGATCCTGATGAACACCAAGAAGCAGAAGCTCTTCGTCGACGAGCTTCACAAAAAGTACGGCGACAACGAAGTCCTCAAGGGCGTGTCGCTGAAGGCCGATGCCGGCGACGTGATCAGCGTGATCGGTTCGTCCGGCTCGGGCAAGAGCACGATGCTCCGCTGCATCAACTTTCTCGAACAGCCGAACGCCGGGCGCATCGTCGTCGACGGCGAGGAAGTGCGCACGCAAACGGCCAGGGACGGTGCGTTGCGCGTGTCGGACCCGAAGCAGTTGCAGCGCGTGCGCACGAAACTCGCGATGGTGTTCCAGCACTTCAACCTGTGGTCGCACATGAACGTGCTCGAGAACATCATCGAGGCACCCGTGCATGTGCTCGGCCTGAAACGCAAGGAAGCCGAGGACCGCGCGCGCGAATATCTCGAGAAGGTCGGTCTCGCGCCGCGTCTCGAAAAGCAGTATCCGTCGCACCTGTCGGGCGGCCAGCAGCAGCGTGTCGCGATTGCGCGCGCCCTGGCGATGCATCCCGACGTGATGCTGTTCGACGAACCGACTTCGGCGCTCGATCCCGAACTCGTCGGCGAAGTGCTGAAGGTCATGCAGAAGCTCGCCGAGGAAGGCCGCACGATGATCGTCGTGACCCACGAAATGGGTTTCGCGCGCAACGTGTCGAATCACGTGATGTTCCTGCATCAGGGCCGCGTCGAAGAAGAAGGCCACCCTGACGAAGTGTTCAAGAATACGAAGAGCGAGCGCCTCAGGCAGTTCCTTTCCGGCAGCCTCAAATAAACCGGATGCAGTCCGATACGCATCCCGCATCGCACCGATGCCGTGATGTGTAGTCGAAGTAGTTTTACAAGGCGCTTACGAGCGCCTTTTTTATTGCCCGTTTCTGTTCGCCGGTGACCGTTCGGAGCACCAAAAACCTCGTCCAAACAACGCTAAGCGTTGCTTTTTTGCCTTAACCTGCCACTTTCCGGGCGTCAATAGTGGCAATCCTTAATACGACCCCAGGCTAATCGTGAGTCCCTTGTAAGACAAGGCTTTGCGCGTTTTCCCGAGCGGCACCGGAGAGACGTGGCGCACATTCGTATTGCAATTTGGCGACACAGCCGGAGCACGGCGCCAATTTCTTCTCCCAGCCAAAGTTATTTTTGATAAATTAGTAACCAAAGTAGCAAAACAAAGTTGATTAAAAGTAGTTTCACTTCAAAACACAGAGGAGAACCGGTCGGCGAGGGATCGGCATGACGCACAGATAGCCCCAGGCTACGCGTCACGGCAGGAGACCCTATCCGCCCGCCATCTCCCCTGGTACCGCTTTCTGTTCGGTGCAGATCGCGTCCGAACACCACTCGCAGTACTGGGTTTCATTTTTTGACAGGGTATGGAGGAGAAGATGAAGAAAGCTTTGCTCGCCGCGGCGCTGATGTCGGCCGGCGTTGTCGCACACGCTCAGAGCAGCGTCACGCTGTACGGCCGCCTCGATGCGGGCCTCGAGTACATGTCGGGCGTGCCGACCGGTCCCGCCAACGGCGCGGCCACCGGCAGCGGCAACCGCTTCAAGGCCGAGAGCGGCGACTGGGGTACCAGCCTGTGGGGCTTGAAGGGTGTCGAAGACATCGGTGGCGGCAACAAGGTGCTGTTCCAGCTGGAGGGCTCGTTCAACACGATGACGGGCGCGGGTCCGGGCAACGGCGGCCTCTTCAATCGCTGGGCAACGGTGGGTCTGTCGAACGACCAGTACGGTACGTTCACGATGGGCCGCATGCTCTTCATCTCGAACGGCGTGTGGGACTTCGACCCGTTCGGTCAATCGAACTGGTCATCGGCATCGCTCGTGCGTAGCCGCAACTGGCCGCAGTCGAGCAATAACGTCGCCTACCAGTCGCCGAAGATCGCCGGCTTCGATTTCTATGGTCAGTACGCCCTGTCGAACGCGACGAGCTGGAACGGCAACGGCACGACGCCGCAAGGCCGTGAAGCAGGCGCTCAGGTCACCTACACGAACTCGCTGTTCCAGGTCCGCGGCCTCTACGACGAAATCCGCAACCCGACGAATGGCGCCCTGTGGGGCGGCGCGGTCGCCAACAACGGCATCAATTCGGCTAACACGGGCAATGGCGTATTCTCGGCATCGCGCGAATATTCGGCGCTCGTGAACGTGTTCCTCGGCCAGTTCAAGATTCAGGCTGCTTACCAGGCTGTGCGCTCCGCCGGCGCGACCGGCGTCGCGTATGGCCAGCCGACCACGCTCAATCACGAATGGGGCGGTGTGACGTGGCAAGCCACGCCGGCTGCTGCGCTGATCGCAGCGGTCTACCACGTGAACGGCAACAATGGCGCGGGCAATGCGACGATCTACACGGTCGGCGGTTCGTATAACCTGTCCAAGCGCACACTGCTCGACCTGCAGGTTGCAACGGTACGCAACAGCAGCAACGCCAACTTCGGCCTGAACGCGAACAACGCGGGCACCTCGGCCGGAACGGATAACCCGCTGCCGGGCCACGCGCAAACCGGCGTGTACGCAGGTATCCAGCACTCGTTCTAAGCGAACGGTGTGCCCCGAGGGGACGACCCTCGGGGCGTCAATACAGATTTCTCCAAGAGAATCTTTTTCACGCTGCTGCGAGAGGCGCGTATCGGTGCAATGCCCGCAAGGGTATTGCACCGTTTTTTATTGGAGACGAGTTTTTCGGCCTGGCGAGTCCGTGGGGTGTCCACGGTTTGCCGGCTTGCTCATCATGCACGCAACGCAGCCGCGCAGGACAGCCGGGACATGCAGCGTGAACAGGCCTTGAAAGTGGGCCTTGAGCCTCGCAGGCGGCCCGTGAAACCGCCCTCTTACACCGCCGCTTCGTTCTCTTCGCCGGTGCGGATACGGATCACGCGCTCGACGTCCGCGACGAAAATCTTGCCGTCGCCGATCTTGCCGGTACGCGCCGCGCCGATGATCGCATCGATCACCTGATCGCACTGGTTGTCCGCGACGACGACTTCGATCTTCACCTTCGGCAGAAAGTCGACCACATACTCCGCACCACGATAAAGCTCGGTATGCCCTTTCTGACGGCCGAAGCCCTTGACTTCGGTCACGGTCAGGCCGGTGAGGCCGACTTCTGCGAGCGCCTCGCGCACTTCGTCGAGTTTGAACGGTTTGATGACTGCGGTGATGCGCTTCATGGCGAACCTCGTCTCGTGATAGGGAAAGTGAAAGGGAAATGGGTGATTTTTATTCTACGCCGCGCGTCACGCCACCGGCTCGATATAGCGCGACGTGATCGGATAACGCCAGTCGCGGCCGAACGCGCGATGCGTGACGCGAATGCCGATCGGCGCCTGACGCCGCTTGTACTCGTTGATCTTGATGAGCCGCGTGACGCGCTTCACGTCGTCGGCCGCATAGCCCGCCGCGATGATCTCCGCGAGCGAGCAGTCCTCTTCCATGTACATGCGCATGATCGCGTCGAGCACGTCGTATTCGGGCAGGCTGTCCTGGTCGGTCTGGTTCTCGCGCAGTTCCGCCGACGGCGCGCGCGTCAGGATGCGCTCGGGAATCACGTCGCGCGTCGCGAACGTGGTGGCCGCGTTGCGATAGTGGCACAGCCGGTACACGAGCGTCTTCGCGATGTCCTTGATGACCGCGAAGCCGCCGGCCATGTCGCCATACAGCGTGCAGTAGCCGACCGCCATCTCGCTCTTGTTGCCGGTGGTCAGCACGATCGAGCCGAACTTGTTCGACAACGCCATCAAGAGCGTGCCGCGAATACGCGCCTGGATGTTCTCCTCGGTCGCGTCTTCGGCGCGGCCCGCGAATTCTTCGGCGAGCGAACCGCGGAACGCGTCGAACATCGGCGCGATGGCGATCTCGTCGTAGCGCACGCCGACGCGACGCGCCATCTCGGCGGCATCGGTGGTGGAGATGTCGGCCGTGTAGCGCGACGGCATCATCACGGCGCGCACCTTGTCGGCACCGAGCGCATCGCAGGCGACGGCCAGCACGAGCGCCGAATCGACGCCGCCCGACAACCCGATCAGCGCCCCCGGAAACCCGTTCTTGCCGATATAGTCGCGCACGCCCATCACGAGCGCCGCGTACACCTGCGCTTCGAGCGACTGCTCCGGCGCGATCGCGGCCGGCGCCGGCGTGGCACCGTCGAACTCGACGAGCGCCGTGGCTTCCTCGAACTGCGCGAGCTTCGCGACCAGTTCGCCCTGCGCGTCGAGCACGAACGAACCGCCGTCGAACACGAGTTCGTCCTGGCCGCCGACCATGTTCACGTAGACCATCGGTATGCCGGTCTCGCGAATCCGCGCGCGCAGAATGTCGAAGCGCACGGCTTCCTTGTTCAGGTGATACGGCGAGCCGTTCGGAATCAGCAGCACCTGCGCGCCTGCGGCCTTCGCCATCTGCGCGGCCGACGCATGCCATGCATCCTCGCAGATCACCACGCCGTACTTCACGCCCTCGAGTTCGAACACGAACGGCTGCGGGTCCGAGGCGAAGTAGCGCTTCTCGTCGAACACCTCGGTGTTCGGCAGATCCTGCTTGCGATAGGTGCCCTTCACTTCGCCGTCGACGATCAGCGAGGCCGCGTTGAACGTATCGACGGGTGGCACGCCGCGCTCGATCGGCGCGTTTGCATTACCATGGCCGTGCGCCCGATCCCGCAGCGGATGCCCGACGATCACATGCAGCCCCGTGAACGGCTTCAGCTGCGCGGCGAGATCGGCCAATGCCGCGGCGCTCGCGGTATAGAACGCGGGACGCAGCAGCAGGTCTTCGGGCGGATAACCCGACAGCGCAAGTTCAGGCGCAACCAGCAGCTTCGCACCATCGTTGTGCGCGGCGCGCGCGGCGGCGACGATCTTCGCGACGTTGCCGGCGAAGTCGCCGACGGTGACATTGATTTGAGCAAGAGCGATTCGGGTCTTCATGGCAGGATCGACAGGCAAGCCATTACGGCTCGCGGGTACCGCGGCTCGATGGCTCGGCGGAATTGGACAACCGGATAAACGAACGGCGTGGCCCGCGCATCTTCACGGCAGCGCACGTTCATTGCAAACAGTCACGCAGATTGAACCAGCAACGCATCGATTATCGCACGGGCATTCTGGCATCGCCCTCCGAGGTGGACGCCGCCGAATGGAACGCCCTTCTCGCGCAACAGCCGCAGCCCACGCCGTTTCTGCGGCACGAGTTTCTGAGCGCGCTCAGCGCGACGCAATGCGCGGTGCCCGACACCGGCTGGGCGCCGCAATTCGTCACGCTCACCGACACGCGCACGGGCAAGCTCGCGGCGGCCGCGCCGGTCTATCTGAAGGGTCACTCGTACGGCGAGTACGTGTTCGACTGGGCCTGGGCCGACGCCTATAAACGCAACGGCCTGCCGTATTACCCGAAGCTCCTGTGCGCGGTGCCGTTCACGCCGGTGCAGGGCAACCGTTTGCTAGCGGCCGACGAGCACGCGCTGCGCCATCTCGCGGCCACGCTGCTGGCGTTCGCCGAGCAGGCCGAGGTGTCCTCGCTGCATGTGCTGTTTCCGACGCAAACCGAAGCCGCCGCGCTCGAAGAACTCGGCATGATGCAACGCGAAGGCGTGCAGTTTCACTGGCTCAACGACGGCTATCGCGACTTCGACGATTTCCTCTCGACGCTCGAACAGAAGAAGCGCAAGAACATCCGCGCCGAGCGCCGCAAGGTACACGACGCCGGCATCACCATGCGGCGCATTCGCGGCGAAGACATTCAGGATGCCGACTGGCGCTTCTTCAGCAAGTGCTATCGGCAAACCTATCGCGAGCACTTTTCGAGTCCGTATCTGAACCTCGACTTCTTCCGCATGATCGGCGCGTCGATGCCGGAAAACCTGCTGCTCGTGATCGCCGAATACGAGGGCAAGCCGATTGCGAGCTCGCTCGTCGTCTATCAGCGCGACGCGCAGACCGGCGGCACGCTCTATGGTCGCTACTGGGGCGCGCTCGAACATGTGCCCTGCCTGCATTTCGAAACCGCGTACTACCAGCCGCTCGAATTCTGCATCGAGGCAAAGCTCGGCGCGTTCGAAGGCGGCGCGCAGGGCGAGCACAAAATGGCGCGCGGCTTTCTGCCGACAGTCACGCGCTCGGCGCACTGGCTCGCGCATCCGGCCTTCGCGGACGCGGTCGGCCATTTCCTCGACAACGAAAAGAACAGCATCCACGCTTATGTGGACGAGCTGCGCGAACACAATCCGTTCAAAGGCTGACGGCGCGTTTATGGCGTGGTTTCTCTATCTGCTCGAATGCTCGGACGGCAGCGTCTATACCGGCATCGCGACCGACGTCGCCGCGCGCTTCGACAAGCACATGAGCGGCATGGGCGCGCGCTATACGCGTTCGCACAAGCCGGTGCGCGTGCTGGCGTCGTTCGAACTCGCGGATCGATCGAGCGCATCGCGCGCCGAGTATTGGGTCAAGCGGCTCGCGCCGCCCGAGAAGCGCGCGCTGGCGGCGGGGTTGAGGACGCTTGAATCGGTGGTGCCGACGGCGCCGGTTGCCGAGGCTGAAACGGGGGATGACGGCGAGGTGGTTTGATGCGGCTTGAAGCCTGAAACCCGAGGCTCGGAGTTCGGCGCGGCTCCGTTTGTGTCGCGATCACTTCGTGCCGCTTGCTTCGTAGCGCTGACTTCGGCCCGCTGACTTCGGTCCGCTGACTTCGTCCCGATAACTGCGCCCCGCCAATCCCGCACCGTGCTGCCGCGCAGCCGGCGGCAAGCGGCAAGCACACCCCGCCTCGGCCTACCCCCTCGCCTCACGCATCTTCTCCGTCAACAGACGATGCACGCGCGCCAGTTCACCAACCGCATCCGCTTCGAGCGAGGTCAGCCGCTCGCGCTCGGGCAAGTCGAGCCGCACGGGCTGCAGCGTGCGATTCAGGGCGGCCTCGATCGCCTCGCTCAGCGCCGCGACCCAGGCGCCGAGTTCAGCAGGCATGGCGCGCCGGTTCGCGCTCAGGCGCAACTGCGTCGCGGTGCCGGCCATCCGGCGCAACAGGCTCAGCACCGTCAGCGTCACCGTATCGGCCATCGAGTCTTCGAGTTTTTCGAGGCGCACGCGGCCGAGCGCCTCTTCTGCGTTGTTGCTGGTGAGACCCGCCGCGCGGCGCAGACGCTCCATGTCCTTGTCGCGGCGCCACGGCGTTTCGAGCGACGCGCGCAGATACGCGAGATTCGCGCGCACGGCGTTGCCGAGATAGACACGCAGGTCGAGCTTCTCGCGCGTCGGCCATAACAGGAACGTCGCGAGCAATGCGAGCACGCAGCCGAGCACGTTGTTGCCGAGCCGCGTCAGCGCGAACACGAACTCGTTGGCGCCCGGCGTCGCGAAGTCGGCGACGAGCACGAAGGCCGGCGTCAGGAACAGCACGAACAGGCTGTAGCTGACGGGCCGCAGCGCCATCGTCGCCATCACGAGCGGAAACACCGCGAGCGAAATGCCGAGCGGCGAATGAATCGCATAGCCGATCGCCGCCGCCAGTACGCCGCCGACGATGCTGCCCGCCGCGCGCTCGATGCTGCGCGGCCACGTCGCGGCAATCGACGGCTGCAGGATCAGGAGCGTCGCCATCGTCGCCCAGTAGCCGAACGGCAAGCCGAGCGCGCGGATCACGAGAAAGCCCGCGGTGGTCGTCACGCCCACGCGCGCCGCATGGCGCAGGCCGACCGACTGCCACGACAGGTTCGCCTTCAGCGTCGCCCCGGCACGCGCGGCGAGCCGCATCGCGCATTCGCTCCAGCGTTCGGTGTGCGGCTCGCGCGGTGCGAAATCGACGAGCTCGAAGCCCGATTGCAGCTTGACCGGTTCGAGCAACGCGCCTTCGAGCCGGCTCGCGAGACGCCGCAAGCGCCGTTGCTGATCGGCGAGACGCTCCCAGCGCGCGTCGCCGGCCGCCACGCCGATATCTCGCAGCACCTCGCCGATCGTATTCAGCAGCCGCGCCGCGCGCTGCGTGCGGCGCAGGTCGTCGGGCACTTTCTCGCTCGCGCCCGACACCGCGATCAGATACGCGAACAGCGCCTCGCCGTCGGTCAGCAGACCGAGCAGCGTGTCGTAGGTGACGGCGCCGCCCGTGCGCGAGGCGGGCAAATTCGCGAGCGCATCGCGCGAACGTTCGAGCGCCGCGCGCGCGTCGGCGCGAAAGCGCGCGGCGTGCATGGCCCATTCGCCCG
>NZ_JAAGPS010000290.1:0-1746 GCF_017105025.1 Paraburkholderia sp. Ac-20336
GTGCGATGGGCGCTCAGGCGCTGGCAGAGCTTCGCGCTGTGAACCGGTTTGGGCTTCCGGCTTGCCTCGGCGAGCGTGGAAACGGCCTGTCCGACCGTGATATCGCCGTTATCGCGATCTGCATTACTGTCACGTCGATCAGCCCACGCTCGATGATCAGGTTGCCTTGTGGGTCGAGCATGACGAACGCACCGGCTTCGGCCATCTGCTGCGCGTCCCATGCCTGTATCTGCGTTTCGAGCACCTGGATCGCGGCGGTGACAGCGTCCAGTTCGGCCTCGATCTTTTCGCCTTCCCCGTAGGCGTTTTCATCATCTTCCGACAGCGCGTCGTACTGTTCCGCGAGTTCATCCTGCCGGGCGGTCAGCGCATCCATTTGCCGCTGCTCGTCTTCCGTATAGGGACGGTCGAGCGGATCGAGCCGGTGGTAGCGGTTCAGTTCGGGCACGTCGCGTTCGATGCGCGTTTCGGTCCAGTTCCAGCCCTCTGCGCGCACTTCTTCCGCCACGGCTTCGAGCTTTTCGCCGGCGAGCCGTTGCAGCAGTTCGGCGTCAGCAATGAATCCGGCGTTGTCGGTGTCGCTGAAGAGGTCGCGCCGGACATAGCCGCCCGCTGCCTCGTAGGCTGCGAGTCCGACAAAGCGCACCAGACGGCTGCGGCTCGCGTCGATTTCCGCCTGCGTGATCGCCTGCCGCAGATACTGCGGGGCACGCTGCCAGTCGTTCGGCGCATCGAACCAGACGCGCTCCTGCGTTTCGTGATCGTCGGCCAGGGCGAGCGCGGCCAGCTGGTCGAGGGTGATGCCGTCCTCGCGCAGCAGGGCGAGCAGCTTCGGAGACACGCTGGCGAGCTTCATGCGCCGTCTGACCGTGAGCGGCGAGGCTGAGAACAGTGCCGCAATGTAATCGACGCTACGGCCTTCCTCCGCGAGCAGCCGGTAGGAGCGCAGCACGTCGAACGGATCGAGTCCTTCGCGCTCGCTGTTCTCGATCAGCGAAATGGCGAGGGCTTCGCCTTCGCTGACGATCCGCACGGGCACCGGATAATCGGCGGTGATGTGCTTCTGTTCGAACAGCAGGTCAAGCGCAGCCTCGCGACGCTGGCCCGCGCAGACACCATACTTGCGTTGCCTGCCACGTGATCCCTTCATCTCGTGGACGACGAGATTCTGCAGCAATCCCTTCGCACGGATATTGGCAGCGAGTCCCGGAATGCCCGACAGGGGATTCGTGCGCGCATTGAGCGGCGAGCGTCGCCGGCTGGCATACGGCACGGTCGCGATGGGCTGCTCGTTGCCGAAGTGGGTTTCGAGCGGGGAGGCCGCTTCGGCGGTTTCTACCTGAGTGGTTTCGATCTGGGCTTGCATGATTGACTCCCGAAGATTGAAAAAGCCGGGGCCGTGGTGTTGCCAGAACCTGTCAGGAACCGACCCGGCGAGGAGTCCTGACAGCTAAGGGCGCAATGGGCCGCGAGGCGTGCTCCTGGCGCTTACGCCTTCATCTGGCGCATGGCCTCAGCGAGCATCCACAGCGCGCGGTTGAGCTTCACGTTCTCGTCGATGCCGGTGATGGGACGCGTGGACATGGCGCGACCGGTGCGCGAGCGGCCATGCAGTCCGCCTTTGGTGAGGTTTTCCTGCACGCGGTTAAAGACCGTCCAGAGGTCGTCGCGGCGATCCTCGAAGCGACGCGGAGCGAGCAACTGGTTTTCGGTGATGGGGGCCGGTGCCTCTGCGTCGGTCGGGTC
>NZ_JAAGPS010000291.1:0-1419 GCF_017105025.1 Paraburkholderia sp. Ac-20336
TCCGACCCATTTGCCGCGCTTGTCCGCGCCCGCGACGGTCGCCGCGATCAGGCGCAGCACGGCCGGGTGCAGGCCATCGGCCTGAGCCGCGAGATCGGGCTGGCAGCGGTCCATCGCGAGCGTGTACTGCGTCAGATCGTTGGTGCCGATCGAGAGGAAATCGGCGTGCTGCGCGAGTTGATCCGCGAGCAATGCCGCCGACGGCACTTCGATCATCACGCCCACTTCGATCGCTTCCGTGCGGCCGGCCTTGCGCGCCAGCTCGTCGATGCGCTTGCGGATGCCGATCAGTTCGCTCGCGTCGGTGACCATCGGCAGCAGGATGCGCACGGCGCCGAGCGGGCGCACCGCGAGCAGGCCGCGCAACTGGGCGTCGAGCAGATCGGGGCGCACCTGCGCGAGGCGCACGCCGCGCAGGCCGAGCGCGGGGTTCGGCTCGGGCGGCAGCGTCAGATAGTCGACTTCCTTGTCGGCGCCGACGTCGAGCGTGCGAATGATCGCGGTGCGGCCGCCCAACGCGTCGGCAATCGCCTGGTAGCTCTGACGATGCTCGTCGGCACTCGGTGCGGCCGGACGGTGGATAAACAGCAGCTCGGTGCGCAACAGCCCGACCGCATCGGCGCCGTTGTCGACGGCAGCCTTGGCGTCGTCGAGCGTCGCGATGTTGGCGGCCACTTCGATCGCCCGGCCGTCGGACGTCGCCGCGGCCTGCTGCGAGGTCCGGCGATTCGCTTCGCGCACGTCGGCGAGACGGCTGCGCTCGCGGCGCGCGCGTTCGACGTCGAGTTCGGTCGGTGCGAATTCGAGGCGCCCCGTGCTCGCATTGACGACGACCTGGGTGCCCTCGGGAATCGCATGCAACGCATCGCCGATCGCGACCAGCGCCGGAATGCCGGCCTGGCGCGCGAGAATCGCCGCGTGCGAGGTGGCGCCGCCGCGCGCCATCACGAGCGCGGTCACGCGCGTGCGATCGAGCGAGGACAGATCCGACGGCGTGAATTCGTCCGCGGCGAGCACCGCTTCAGCGGGCAGCGTGCGCGCCGCCGCGCTCGTATAACCGAGCGCGCGCAGCACGCGCTTTTCGATGTCGCGCAGATCGGCGGCACGTTCGGCAAGCAGCGCGTCCTCGACCTTGCTCAGGACACCGATCTGTGCGCGGATCGCCTCGCGCCACGCGAATCCGGCGCTCTTGCCGAGGCTGATCAGATCGCGCGCGGCATCGAGCAGCGTCGGGTCTTCGAGCAACACGCGGTGCACCGCGAAAATCCCCGCTTCGCCGACCGCACCGCGCTGCGACGCATCGCGCACGGTCGTGTCGAGATCGGCGTCGACGCTCGCGATCGCCTTGTCGAGCAGACGGCTTTCCGCCGCCGACGTGCCGCTCGCCTGTTCCGGCGGATCGAGGTCCGCGTCGTCCCA
>NZ_JAAGPS010000292.1:0-1450 GCF_017105025.1 Paraburkholderia sp. Ac-20336
TGAGCGGCATGGCGCTCGGCCTCGCCGGCGTCGTGCTGGTGCTCGCGCCGAAGCTCGCCGCGGCGACGCCGCCGACGCACGGCAACGCGCCCGCGTGGCTCGTCGTGCTCGTGTCGATCGTCGCGGTTGCCGCGATCACGGCGGGGACCCTGTTCCAGAAGACCTCGCTCGCGAGAACCGACATTCGCAGCGCGAGCGCGGTGCAAAACATCGGCGCGGCAAGCGTCGCGGGCATGCTCGCGCTTGCGCTCGGCGAACATCGCTGGATCGCCTCGGCGACGCTATGGGTCTCGCTCGCGTGGGGTGTCGTGATGCTGTCCGGCATCAGCGTGACGCTGCTCGTGTGGATGGTCAGGCGCGGCGACGCGGCCCGCGCGACCGCGCTGATGTTTCTCGCGCCGCCGCTTGCCGCGCTCGAAGGTTATCTGGGATTCGGCGAGACGCTGTTGCCGGTGCAGATTGCCGGATTTGCCGTGGCGCTGGTGGGCGTGGTGCTGGCGCGGTCGTGAGATGCGGCTGCGCGGCGCCGAAACCATCCGCACGGCGATGCGGACCACGATGCACCCCGCCGCGCCGGCGGGGCGACGGCACGGCAACACAGCAGCACGGCGCAAGAAAACGACAATAGGGCGCGCCGTGCCCTGATAAAGGCCAGCAGCGAAAAAACCGAGCGCCGCCTCAATGCATCAACTCAATGCATTCATTCAATGCATCAACTTACTGCATCGCCTCAATCCGCCGTATCGGCATGTGCCGGCATCTTCGCGCGCGCACTCGCGCCCGGCGCCGGCGACCACGCCGGACGCCCCTTGCGCTGCGAATCGACGACGACGATAAAACGCCCCGCCCACGGCATGATCTGCCGATCGCTTTTCAGCACCCACAGCGATTTGCCCGAATCGACGAGCGCCGCGTATTCGGCATCGAGAATGCCGTAGTGATCGAGAAACGCGTTGAGCGACGCGGGAATCCGCACGCAGCCCTTCGAATGGCGGATGCCGAGCAGCGGTTCGAGCCGCTCGGGATCGGTCGCGTGCATCTGGAAACGCATCTGCGAGATGCCGCCCTTGCCCCAGCCGCGCTCGCCCTGCGCCCAGCCGAGATCGAAGATGCGCATGTCGCGCTTGCCGTAGCCGCGAATATGGTTTTCGTTCTGCGTGCCCTCGGAGCGGAAATCCATGTTGTCGGGTGTATGTTCGAATACGCCAAGCGGCGTGATGAAGTGGTCGTATTCGCCGGGCCGTCCGGTCGAGACCGGCGACGCGCCGATCATCTCCCAGGCGTCGCCCGGCGTCGCGCGAAAATAGATGAAGAGCGCCTGCACGTTGGCGTTGCGATCGACCAGCACGACGTATTCGCCCGACAGGCTGCCGAGCGCGTGAGCATCGAGGGCCGCCGCGAGCCGATCGGCGTACGCGCGCTGCTCGGCGGCCGGCACCTTGAGCCGGCG
>NZ_JAAGPS010000293.1:0-237 GCF_017105025.1 Paraburkholderia sp. Ac-20336
TCCACCGTATGTGTATACGAAAGTATGTCACATCAGTAACATATAACACAAACACACTCAGACCAGATCGCAAGACATACAAATGATACATGTACGTGCATACAACAGACAGTGATAGAAGGAGAGCAGCACCATTGAAACAAACAACATCACGTGAAAACACGTGTGAATAGATACTCTTGTTATACACCAGTCAGAACATGCAGAACTATCATATACATATCATATTTTTTTTTA
>NZ_JAAGPS010000294.1:0-1005 GCF_017105025.1 Paraburkholderia sp. Ac-20336
TGATGCCGGCGGCGGCGAGCGGCGCGACGGCATCGAGCGCAAGCGCGACTTCGGAACCGGTCGCGATCAGCACGATCCGAGCGACGGGTTGTGCGGGTTGTGCGGGTTGTGCGGGTTGTGCGGGTTGTGCGGGTTGTGCGACGGCTTGCGCCGCTTGCTCGCCCGGCGCTTGCAACATATCACCCGGCCAGTCGCGCAGCACATAACCGCCCTGCGCAATCGCGGCGATCTGCTCGCCCGAACGCGTGACGAACGGCAGGTTCTGCCGGCTCAGCAGCAAACACGACGGCCCCGGGCGTTCGACCGCGCTGACCCACGCCTGCGCGGTCTCAACCGTGTCGCACGGACGCCATACGTCGAGCCCGGGAATCAGCCTGAGGCTCGCGGCATGTTCGACCGCCTGATGAGTCGGACCGTCTTCGCCGAGGCCGATCGAATCGTGCGTGAAGACGAAGATCGAGCGCGTCTTCATCAGCGCGGCCATGCGCAGCGCGTTGCGCGAATAGTCGGAGAACGTGAGGAACGTGCCGCCGAACGGCAGATAGCCGCGATGCAGCGCGATGCCGTTCAGCATCGCGCTCATGCCGAATTCGCGTACGCCGTAGTGCACGTAGTTGCCGCCGCGCAGGCCGCCGCCGTTTCCGTTGCCGACGTTTCCGCTGCTATCGCTTCCGTTGCCATCGCTTCCGTTGCCATCGCTGGCATCGCAGCCGACCTCGACCGCGCCCGGCCAGTCGGTCAGGTTCGAGCCGGTCAGGTCGGCCGAGCCGCCGAGCATTTCCGGCAGGCTGCGCGCGAGCGCGGCGATGGCCTGCTGCGAGGCCTTGCGCGTCGCGAGCGTGGCGGCCGCGCCATCGGCATCGCACAGCAGCGCGCGCACCGCATCGCGCCACTGCGCGGGTAACTCGTTGCGCACACGCCGCTCGAACTCGGCGGCCTCGTCCGGATAGTGCCGGCGATACGCCTCGAAGCGCTCGCCCCACCCGGCTTCGTCGGCGGCACCGC
>NZ_JAAGPS010000295.1:0-238 GCF_017105025.1 Paraburkholderia sp. Ac-20336
GAAAAAAAAAAAAAAAAAACAAATACAATCTAGGTCATCAGGTTTAAGATAGTAGAAATCACAACACGTGACCTTCTAATGTACTAATACATATCAGTGACACCATCATGTCAGCCTCAGTTTTTACTTCCGCTTACGCTCTCTCCATACTGTACATTGTGCACCACAGCACCCTTCGCCAGCTCAAGCTATTCCTCACGCACTCCGCGAACTATACATACCGAGTTCGACACACGAA
>NZ_JAAGPS010000296.1:0-1338 GCF_017105025.1 Paraburkholderia sp. Ac-20336
TGGCACCGGGCGCGTCGTCATACCGGCTGTTGCAGATCGACTTGCTGCTGCGCCTGCGCGACGACGCGGCGGCCTCGCGCGCAAGCCGCGACGCGCTGGCGAGCGCCGGCGCCGCGGCTTCGATGATCCATCTGCAGCATGGCTATCTGCTGCAGCGTGACGGCCGTTACGACGAAGCGCGGGCGGACTACGACGAGGCGCTGGCGAGCGTGGCGGACCTGACGGACGTGGTGGACGACTCGCACGGCGCTGAACAACTGCGCGCGCTGCGTCTGCTCGTGGCCCGCGCCGAACTGAGCGCCGGCGACACGGCTGCCGCGCTCAAGGTTCTCGAAGCGTTTCCCGACAGCGACGCCGAGGCGCAACAATGGCGCCGGTTCGCGCAATGGCTCGCAACAGGAGACGCGTCCGCGCGGCCCGCGCTCGAACCGCCGCTTCTGCATTGCGAAGTCAATGGCACTGAACCAGCGTGCTCGCCGATCGCGCCGGAAAAGCCGGCAAGAACGCTGGCCGAGGCGGCCTATCGCGCCGCCGCGAACGCCCATCCGCGCGAGGCGCTCGGCCTGTTCGGCGCGGCTCTGCAGGTCGGTGGACCCGACCGGGAACTGGAAGGCCGGCGCGACGCCGTGCGCCGCCAGCTTGCGCAGGAGCCCGCGCGCGAAGCCTACGCCGCGCTGGCCGACAACGATCCCCAACGGGCGGAAAAAGCGATTGCCGAGGCGATTGCGAATGCGCCCGATGTAATGTCCTACCGGCTCCTGCTGATCGACGCGTTGACGCGCGAGCAGCGTTACGCCGAAGCGGAAGCCGCCGCGAGCGCGGCGATCCAGGTCGACGACGAGGACGCGGTGCCGCTGCTGCTGCGCGGCCACTTGCGCCAGATGCAGGGCCACTACCGCGCAGCGCGCGACGACTACACGAAAGCCGTCAAGAACGATGCACTCGGCGACGACGATCTGCGCAACGTCCGGCTCTACGTCGCCGATGCGGCGCTGGCCGAGGGCGATGCGGCGTTCGCCAGCGGCGTGTTGCAGCCGCTGCCGGCCGGCGACGCCGAAGCGGCCTGGCGGCGCAGCCTGATCGCGTACTACCGGCATCGCGCGGACCGCCCGCGGTTGCAGGCGCCGTTCCTCGATTGCCGGCTCACGCCTTACGGCACGGTGTGTACCGCGCGTCCCGCCGACAATGCGGCCGACGCGATGGTCCCGGTCATTTTCGCGGCGCTCGCAAAGGGCGACGACGCGACGGCTTTGACGCTCGCGCGCCAACTGGTCGCTGCCGCGCCGAAGCGCGACATGTACCGGCGCGTGCTGGCCGACGCGCTCGACGCGGCCGGCC
>NZ_JAAGPS010000297.1:0-1409 GCF_017105025.1 Paraburkholderia sp. Ac-20336
CCTTATGTGGACGCCTCCCGGATTGCAAGCTGGTTTGCATTTCTGGTCTACAGGTAAAGGCAGCACGCTTATGTCCGGCCCGTTGATGCAGGCCGGTCGACCTGCTGGCCCATATGGAATTCGCTGACGAGGGTCTCACCTAACACTCGAACTCGAAGGTTCATGGCTCTTACCAGACTTGCCTCGTCCCGGTCCAACCTGTAATCCATCATGCAACTTGTTGCTTGCGCTCCTTGGGGCGGGAATTTACAACATCACGATGTGTGCCAGCAGTGCCGTCGCTACGCATGAACTGGCGCCTCATACCGCGTTTGCCGTGACAGCACGGCCCAGATAGTCCGGGCCAGCTTGTTGGCAACAGCGGCGACTGCAACATTGAACGGTCGCCGTGCGAGCAGATCGTCGAGCCAGGGCGTGCGGGCACCGCGCGCGATCACTGCCCTTGCACCGTGCATTAGCAGCGTGCGTAGATACGTATTGCCTCTTTTGCTTATGCCTAGTTGTCGTATGCGGCCTCCCGTTCCAGTCTGCCGAGGCACCAGACCCAGCCAGGCAGCAAATTCACGGCCAGAACGGAAGGTCGCAGGGTCACCGATTGCGGAAACTGTCGCGGTCGCTGTCAGCAGCCCGACACCCGGAATTTCAGCG
This sequence comes from Paraburkholderia sp. Ac-20336, assembly GCF_017105025.1. Lineage (NCBI taxonomy): Bacteria > Pseudomonadati > Pseudomonadota > Betaproteobacteria > Burkholderiales > Burkholderiaceae > Paraburkholderia > Paraburkholderia sp. Ac-20336. The sequence continues at coordinate 649 of NZ_JAAGPS010000297.1, forward strand.
ATGTGTTGGCATTCTGGGCTGTCCCTGAGCGCATGCGAGAGACGGCGCTCCAGCACTGCAATATCTGCGTTGAGCGCCTGTATGCGAGCCCACTGCTCGCGCAAACTGTCGACCAACATGGCTGGCAGGCGCTCTGATGTTCTCGCCAGGGCCGGCGCGATTTCCTTGGCAAACGGTTCGTAGCCCTCGGAAAGAATTTCGCCGAACTCATACAGGATGCTGCGCAATGCGTTGCTCTGCATGATGCGAATCTTCATCAACTGGGCACGTATGCGGTGCAATGCCAGGATCGACTGCTGGGCTTCGCTCTTGATCGCAACAAACCGCGCCTCCGGTTGCTGCGCAGCGGTCCAGATCGCGCGGGCATCTGCGGCATCTGATTTGTTGCGCAAGACGAATGGGCGTACCGAATGTGCAGAAATGAGCCTGACCTCGTGGCCGAGTCGCCCCAATTGCCGGGCCCAGTGGTGAGCACCGCCGCAGGCCTCAATCGCGACGAGCGAGCGTTCCCGCTTTGCAAAGAAATCCGGGATCTCGCTTCGTTTGAGTTTCACGCGCTCGACTTTCCCAGTAGCAATGTCGACAGCATGCAACTGAAAGACATGTTTGGCGATATCCATGCCGATGACGGGTGTCTTCATTTGGAAACCTCCTGCGTGAGCTGATGGGCACGACGCATCCACTGTACAGGCAGTTGCAGATGCGCTCTGTCGCCTGGCTTCCCTTACCCGTTGCCGGGGGGAGGCGTCCATACCATCTAA
>NZ_JAAGPS010000298.1:0-1399 GCF_017105025.1 Paraburkholderia sp. Ac-20336
AGCCGCTTGAGGCCATGCCCTTGCGAGCCGAACAGCGGCTTGAGCACGACCTCGCGGCCGGCCGCGGCCTCGCGCATCAGCACGCGTTGCGCGAAGGCGGCCGATTCGCCGGCCCACGTGGCCGGCGTCGGCACGCCCGCGCGATGCAGCAGGAAGCTCGTCATCGACTTGTCGACGCTGCGCTCGATCGTACGCGCGTCGTTGTAGACCGGCACGCCCGATTCGCGCAGCGCGTGCAGGATGCCGAGCCGCAACGTCACCTGCTCGAAGGTGCCGCCCGCGATGCCGCGCACGAACACCGCGTCGGGCAGGGCGTGGCCGAAGCCCGGCACGACGAGCCCGTGCGGCTGCCAGGTGGTGTCGATGCGGCAGTCGGCGAGATCGACGCAACGCGCGTCGGCGCCGCGCGCGCGGAACGCTTTTTTCAGGCGGCCGGTGTGCCAGCCGGTTTCGTCGGTCATGATCGCGACGCGCAGGTTCGGCTGCATCTCGTGGGCGAGGCTCATGATGCGACGGCCTGGCCGCCCCACTGGTTTTGCAGCAAGGCGCTGTCGAGCCGCCCGCCGTGATAGGTCGCGCCGCTTTCGAGGCTGCTGACCCACACCTCGGCGGGCGCGAAGAGCGCCGGGTCGATCTGGTAGAAGTCGAAATTGAACGACGTGAAGATGTCCGCGAACGGGCGGCCGTAGTCGCGCGAACTGGCCGCGGGCAGTTGCTCGGCGAGGCGCCGCGCGACCTCGTCGTGCCGCACGGTCAGATGCACGCGGCCGCCGTAGAGGATCGCGTCGTTGGTACGGCCCATCGCCTGAATGCCGTCCGGCGCGGGCGGCGGCAGCGGCGCCGAGCCCGCGCCTTCGACGACCTCGTCGAGTGGCACGCCGAGCACGTGCACCTTGTGCAAGGCGACTTCGACGACGCGCGCCACCACCTGTACCGTTCCCGCGACAGAGTGTGTCGGCGTGACGATCAGCGTCAGATGGTCGGGCGAGAGGCCGCAATCGTGCAGCACCTTGTCGATCACGACCTGCGGCGGCAGGCGGTCCACTTCGAGCACGAGCGCGCCGCGCGCGTGGCGGTCGCGATAGCCGAGTTCGGCGAAGAGCGGCTCCTTGACGGCCAGCGCGCGCGCGGGACCGGAGCCGAGCGAGAAGAATTTCTTGCCGCCGGTCTGCTCCTTGGTCGCCGCGAGGCTCCACCCCGCGTACTGGCTGCCGAGACAGGCCAGCACCGGCGCGGACGTGCTCACGTCGAGCATGGTCGGCCAGAGCGGGGCGGCGTCGAAGTTCGCGCGCACCGCGACGCGGCCGAGTCCGCCCATGCAGATGCGCGCGAACAGCACGCCCGCTTCGATCGCGCCGCCCGCGGCCACGCCTGCGCGCGCGCTGCCCGTTCCGGCGTC
>NZ_JAAGPS010000299.1:0-1216 GCF_017105025.1 Paraburkholderia sp. Ac-20336
CATCGGCACGTCGCGGCAGTGGGGATCGTCGAAGCAGGCGTCGGAGAATGCCGCCGACGCGGTGAACGACACGGGCGCGAACAGCACCTGCTGGCCGGCCCGCCAGGGCGGCTCGCGCGCGAGCGCGAGGCTCGCGTCCGACGGCGCGCGGCCGTGGCGGCACGCGTCGAGATGGCCGGCGAGCAGGCCGCGCGGCCAGGCATCGGGCGAAGCGGTTTCGTAGAGCGCCATCGTCGCGGAAGGGCGCGCGTTGATTTCGAGCACCTCGAACGCGCTGCCGTCGAACAGAAAGTCGCAACTGTTGAGGCCGACGAGACCCGTGCGTGCGCACAGCGCGTCGAGTGCCTGCTGGATGCGCGCGGCAGCGGGCGGCGGCATTTCGATCGGGCCGAGCGAGCCGGCATGCACGAAGCGCAGGTCGCCAATTGCGCAGACGAGCTGCTCGGCGAAACCGAGCAGATTCGCACGGCCGCCCGCGCCGATGAATAGCGCCGACAGCGGTTGGCCGTTGCCGAGGCGCTGGAAATAGCCGTGTTTTGAGGGGGCTGAGCGTGGCTGTGGGGCGAACGCGGTTGCGTGGGGTGCGGCTTGGGGTATGGCTTGGGGTACAGCTTGGGGGGCGGCGTGGGGCATAGCTTGAGGCACAGCGGCGGAAGTCGCCTCGGCAGCCACCGCCGCCGCCGGTCTGATATGCGTGCCGCCGCAGCCGTCCGCAAGCTTGAAGAGCCACCCGTCGGCTTGCTCAGGCCGCTCGAACGACACCGCCGGATGCGCGATCCCCAACGCGTCGAGCAGCGCGAAGAAACGGCGCGGCTCGCGTACCGCCGCGATCGTTTCGGCATCGTTGCCGAGCAGACGGGGCAGGCCGGGTTCGCGGCATAGCGGCGCCATTAGCGGTTCGAGCCCGCTGCCGCCGATCCAGCCGAGCAGGTGCGGCAGCCGCGCGATGCGCGTGAGCGCATCGACGAGCCGCGCGCGATCGAGCGCCAATGCGCCGCCATTCGCGCCGTCGCCTGCATCGTCATTCGTGCCGCCGTTTGCACCGCCGCTTGCACCGCCATTCGCACCGCCGCCTGCACTGCCTCCCGCACCAACATCGAACCAGCACTCGGCGGCCGCGCGCGTATCGCGGTCGCCGAAGATATCGAGCGCGGCGACGCGCCAGCCCGCGCGCGCAGCGGACTGCGCGAGCAGGCGCGCCGACAGCCCCGCGACC
>NZ_JAAGPS010000300.1:0-1245 GCF_017105025.1 Paraburkholderia sp. Ac-20336
GGGCTGCGCCGGTGCGGGGCCGCAGGCGCGGTGCGCGGCGCCTGCCTGCTCGCCGGCGGCGAGGCCCCGCCGGCCGTGTATGCCGCCGGCATCGCGTGGCAGCCCGACAACGCGCACGTGAACCCGCACGGCGACTGGGAACGGCTGGGGGTCACCGATCTGCTGATCCAGTGGACAGCGGTGGACGACACGGCCTTCGTCGGCGGCACCGGTTTGCGCGAAGCGCCGAGCCTGCCCGACTGGCCGCGCATCGCGCGCGAACCGTGGGCGAGCCATGTGCTGGTCGGCCTCGCGGGCCGCTTCGACGAGCGCGCGGCGCGCGCCGACGTCGCGGAACTCGTGGAGCAGTCGCTGAAGCTCGCCGCCGCCGTGCCGCCGCTGCACGTCGAGGGCTGGTACTTCCCGGTCGAAGTCGATCCGGGCTGGCGCGACGCGCCACAACTCGCGCCGTTGCTGATGCGTTTGCCGAGGCCGTTGTGGATCAGCGTCTACGACCGCTCGAACATCGGCGGCCCGGCGCTCGCGGCCTGGCTCGACAGCTGGCTGCCGCCCGACGTCGGCGTGCTGTTCCAGGACGGTGTCGGTGTGTATGCCCGCGAACCCCGCGTGGCCCGCGACTATGCCGACGCGCTGGCGGCCAGGCTCGGCGCGGCCCGCGTGCGGATCATCGCCGAAGCGTTCCGGCCCGACGTGGGCCGTCCTTTTCGCGCCGCGACGGCCGCCGAGCTCAAGCCTCAATTGGCGGCCTATCGCGGTTTTCGTACTTATGTCTTCGACGGACCTCACTATGTGTCGCCCGAACTGGTGGAGAGCGTGCTGAAGTGATCGTGCGCTTTCCTCGACCAACGGCTGTTTCCATCCTGTGCGCCGCGCTGTTCGCGGCATGCGCGGAGTCCCGCGCCGACGAGACCTTGCCGCTGCCGCTCGCGGGCAGCGCCTATCGGATCGCGCAGCAGGCTTACGACGAATACGCGCGCGGCGACTATGATGCGGCGGCACGCGACGCTCGCGAAGCGGTCCGCCTGCGTCCGGACGTGGCGCGGCTGCACACGCTGCTCGCGCAGGCCGAGGCCGCGCGGAAAGCGCGGCGAGTCCAGCCGCGCGTCGCATCGGGCGAGGCCACCGGCCGCGCCCGTCCCGCCGCGCCCGGCAAGACGGAACCTCGGCGCGCCGTCGATCTTGCGGCTCGCTCGCTCGATCTGCTTGCGAGCGGCGACGTGGCGGGTGCCTCGCGCGCCGCTGGCG
>NZ_JAAGPS010000301.1:0-1015 GCF_017105025.1 Paraburkholderia sp. Ac-20336
CACACGCGCCTCGCCGGCTATTTCGCGCCGCACCGGAAGAACGGCAACGACGCCATGATCGACAGGCTGGTCGAGAACCGCGCACGGCAACTGGACGAGATGGGCGAGACGGCCGAATCGGTCGCGGCGGTCTTCACGAAGGCGAGCCGCATGGACGCGCTCGCGCGAACCGCGTCGGGCTTCCTCGGCTCGGTGCCGTTCGGCGCCGCGACGCTGGTCGAGGACGCCGCGCCGGTACTGACCGCGTTCGCGAAGACGCCGTTCGAGAACGGCGCGATGGGCGGCGTCGTGTCCCAGGCGTTCGACTCCGCCGGCGAACGGCTGCTGCGCAACGCGCTCTCGGATACGCAGTGGCTGTCCGCGCCGTCCGACCCGCCCGCCGGCCACCCTGCCGCCGCTGACGATGCCAACGCCAACGCCGATGCCGAACGCGCCGCGGTGATGCGGGACATGAAGACGAACAGCGCGCCGAGCCCGCTGCGGGCGCACGTCGAAGCAGGCGTCGCGATCCAGACGTTCAGCCTGCGCAACCTCGCGCGCACGGCGACCGATGTGGCGCTCACGCATTTCAGGGGGGCGCCGCTCGCGGCCCGCGTCGATCTGTGGATGTCGGCGGTCGGCTCTCCGATGGCGGGCGGCGCCAACGCGCTGGCGAAACACTGGCTGGACCAACAGCACCACCGCGTCGGCCCCGAATACCTGCTCGCGCGCGCGGACTGGCGCGATCAGTACCAGAGCCTGAAGCAGGCGACGTGGTCCGGCGCGGCAGCGAACGGGCTCGGCCGGCTCGCGCGGATTCCGCTCGACGTCGCGACGAGTGCGACGAGCGCCGCGCAATCGCTGCTGGACCCCGCCAATCTTGCGAAAGGCGCGGTGCTCGGCGGCGGCTTCGGCGCGGTCAGCGCCGCCGTCACCGCGGCGGCGAAGCTCGCCGCGCAACACGGCCTGTCGCCAACCGCCACGGCCGCGATCAGGCAGGGTGTGCAGACGGCGACGTCCGCCGCCGTGTTTCCGG
>NZ_JAAGPS010000027.1:0-59831 GCF_017105025.1 Paraburkholderia sp. Ac-20336
CGCGCCGCACGTGGTCGGCGCGCCGCTGCGGATCACGACGCGCGTGCTCGACGTCGCCGATCGCGCGGCGATGTTCGAGTGGGCCGCCGCCACCGCGCTCGAACACGAGCGCGTCAATCTCGTGTTCAACAACGCCGGCGTCGCGTTGTCGAGCACGATCGACGGCATGGAGTACGCCGATCTCGAATGGATCGTCGGCATCAACTTCTGGGGCGTCGTGCATGGCACGAAAGCGTTCCTGCCGTATCTGAAGAGTTCGGGCGAGGGGCATATCGTCAATACGTCGAGCGTGTTCGGGCTCTTTTCGCAGCCCGGCATGAGCGGCTACAACGCGACCAAGTTCGCGGTGCGCGGCTTCACCGAGTCGTTGCGTCAGGAGCTCGACCTCATGAAATGCGGCGTCTCGGCGACCTGCGTGCATCCGGGCGGCATTCGAACCAACATCGCGCAAGCGAGCCGGATTGCGCAGAACATGGTCGGCTTCATGGTCGAGAACGAACAGCAAGGTAAGGACGACTTCGAGAAATTTTTCATCACGAGCGCCGACGATGCCGCGCGCGTGATTCTCGACGGCGTGCGCAAAAACAGACGGCGCGTGCTGATCGGCCGCGACGCGCGCGCGGCCGACTGGCTCGCGCGCACGCTGCCCGCCGCCTATCAGGCGCTCGTCGTGATGCAGACGCGCCGGCTCAAGCGCGTCGCCGAAAAACGCGCGCGCCGCGCCGCGCAGCTCGACGGCAAGCGCGCGTGAGGTCCGCGATGTCATACGCTCAACGATACCGAGTTAGTCACGCCGCGCTCAATCGGCAAGACCGGGCACGTCATCGTGCCGGCGATCACAAGGGAGACAGGCCATGATGCCAGTTCGCCGCGACCTGCGTTTCAATCTGCCGCCGGAACGCGCGTGCGATTGGCACGCGCAAGGCTCGCACGTCACGCACTTTTTCAACGCGCTTTCGCTGCTGTTTCCGGCCGGCGAGCGCTTCTTCATGGATTCCGTGCGCAACTATCGCGACCGGATCGACGACCCCGAGCTGAAGAAGCAGGTGCTCGGCTTCATCGGCCAGGAAGCGATGCATACGCGCGAGCACATCGAGTACAACGACCTGCTGCAACAGGCGGGACTGCCCGCGCACAAGCTCGACAAGCGGCTGTGGTGGCTGCTCAATCTATTCCGCAAGGTACTGCCCGATTCGTATCAGCTTGCGATCACGGTCTGCCTCGAACACTACACGGCGATGCTGGCCGGTCTGCTGCTCGAAGACTCGACGCGCATCGCCGGCTCGGTCGAAGGCTATACGCAGATGTGGACCTGGCACGCGCTCGAGGAAACCGAGCACAAGTCCGTTTCGTACGACGTCTGGAATACGGTGCTCAAACCCGGCCTCGGGCGCTACCTGCTGCGCACCGGCACGATGCTCGCCACCACGCTGACGTTCTGGCTCATCGTGTTCGACTACAACGTGCGGCTCATCATCGCCGATCGCAAGCGCGGCGGACACCTGCGCGGCATGTGGCGTCTCACGAAGTACCTGTACGGTCCGCGCCATGGCGTGTTTGCACGCATCGCCGGCGAATGGCTGAGCTTTTTCCGGCCCGGCTTCCATCCGTGGGATCACGACAACCGCTCGCAACTCACGCGGATCGACGGGCTCGTCGCCGCCGTCGAAGCCGCCAACGCGCACTCGCCGGTCGCGCGCAATGTACTGCGCCGCGGCGTGCGGGCGGCCGCGTGATGCGCGAGACGCTGTCGGTCGATGCCGGCAACGTGCGGCTCGCGGTCTACGTCAGCGGACCGCGCGACGCCACGCCGATCGTGCTCGTGCACGGCTATCCCGATTCGGCCGCGGTGTGGGAACCGGTGCGCGCGCAACTCGAGGCGCGCTATCGGGTGATCGCCTACGACGTGCGCGGCGCGGGCGCGTCCGGCGCACCGGCCACGCGCGCCGCGTACCGGCTCGAACGTCTTGCCGCCGATCTCGCCGCGGTTGCCGATGCAACCTGCGGTGCTCAGCCGTTTCACCTCGTCGGTCACGACTGGGGCTCGATTCAAAGCTGGGAAGCGGTCACCGATCCGGCGTTCAAGGGCCGTATTGCATCGTATACATCGATCTCGGGACCGTGCCTCGATCACGCCTCGCTCGATTTGCGCGGCGGTGGCGCGGAGCGTACGGCACGCGCAACGCACGCAACGCACGCAACGCACGCAACGCACGCAACGGCAGAGCGCAAAACGCGGCGCCCGTTCGGCAGCGGCGTGCGGCAAGCGCTGAAATCCTGGTACATCTTCTTCTTTCATCTGCCGTGGCTGCCGGAACTCGTGTGGCGCATGGGCGGCGCATACGCGTGGCCGCTATGGCTGCGTGCGACCGAGCACGTACGCACGGCTCGCGATCCCGCGCAGAAGCGCAACGCGATCAACGGCCTCAATCTTTATCGCGCGAATTTCATCGACACACTGCTGCGGCCGCGCGCACGTCACGCGCATGCGCCGGTACAGTTCATCGTGCCGCTGCGCGACCGCTATGTCGGACCGGAGTTATCGCTGGGACTCGAAGGATGGCTAGGCGCCTACGAACGCACCGAGATCGACGCGAGCCACTGGGTCGTGCTGCGCGATCCCGCATTGATCGCGGCGCATGTCGCGCGGTTTGTCGACGCACGGCCAATACAGGCGGCGGATGAAAACGCCGCAAGCATAATCGCAACGGCAGCCGCAACGACAGCCGGCACAACGCTCAACGCGCGCGCGGCAAGCGCGTAAACAACGTCGGATAGTCGATCACGAGGCCATCGCGATCGACCCGCATATCCGCCGTGAAGTTGCGGAATAGGCCTTCATAGCGATACTCGCGATCCGGCTCGATGCACGTATAAGCCTGCTCGGCGCGCGTGACCTGCAACTCCGGCGTCGAGACATACGCGACCTCGATCGGCCGGCGCTCGCCTTTGGCCAGTTTGAGCCGGCGAATCGGCAGCGTGTTCGTCAACGGCGTCGCGGCAATATCGATGTCGATGCAGCCTTCGAGCGCGCCCAACGTCAGACCGTGTCCGTCGTGCCAGCGCCCCGCGCCGTCGCCGTGCAATTCCAGTTCGCCGCCGCCGACGATCTTCAGCCACGCATGGCGCGTGCGCCACTGCGTATCGCAGCGCACCCTGTAATGCAGCCCATACGTCTTGCCGTAGCGCTGCCCGACGACGACACTCTCGACCGCGAAGCCGTCGTCGCGCGCATCGAACATCAGATGTTCGATGCCGTCGCCCTCTTCCGAGGCCCACCGTAGTTCACGCATCGCCTGTCTCCTCGCGAAACGGCGCGGCGCGCGCCGGTTGTTTATCGTAGCGCGAAAGCGGATCGGGCACGACGTGGAAAGCCTCGCGCACAAATAGCCACTATCAACGCACAGCGATGCCTCATGCGGGGTCGCCGGACTATGCTCGCGGTTTGCCGTGATTCCTCAACCACGCCCGTCCCCGATGCATACCGTCGCGCCATCTCCTTCGTTCGGCGCCCCGCTGCGCACGCTGCTGCGCAGCTTCGGGCAGATCGTGCTGCAAGCGAATGCGTTCACCGGCGCCTGCCTGATCGCCGCGTGGCTGCTGGCAGACCCGCGCCTCGCATGCGCGGCGCTGCTAGGTGCAAGCGCGGCCAACGTGAGCGCCGTGCTCGCCGGCCATCCCGCACCCGACACGAGCGCCGGCCTGCATGGCTTCAATGGCGCGCTCGCGGGGCTCGCCGCTTTCAGTTTCATCGCCGATCCGGCAACTGCGGCGGCGGTTGCGATTCTTGCCGCGACCGGCACCGCGTGGCTTTCGCAACCGTGGTCGCGATGGCTGCGCGCGCGGGGGCTCGGCTGCTTGTCGAGCCCGTGCCTGATCGTCACATGGCTATGGCTGCCGTTTATCGCGGACGGCACGCGGCACGCGAGCCCGCCGCCCGTTCATCCCCTCGATGCGCTGCGTTTCTGCACCGGCGTGCTCGCCGGTTTCGCGCAAACCGGTTTTGCGTCGGGTGCATTGGCGGGTGTGTGCGTGCTGCTCGGCATCGCCGCCGCTTCACGCCGGCACGCGCTGTATGCGCTCATCGGTGCGGGCTTCGCGAGCGCCGCGCAGTTGCTGAGCGGCGCGAACGCCGCTTCATTCGACGCCGGCCTGTCGGGCTTCAACGGCATACTCACCGCACTCGCGCTGTGCGATGCCGGCTTCGCGCCGATGCTCGGCGGCGTCGCGATGTCGGTACTGTTGCAAGCGGCGGCCGCGCATGCCGGCTGGCCGGTCATGACGGCGCCGTTCGTGCTCGCGACGTGGAGCGTTCAGTGGCTCAAGCACGGTCTCGCCCGCACATCGCCGTGAGAACCGTTATCGGCGCAGGGGCGAGAACACGCGCCGCGCCCGCCCCGCGCATTGCCGCGCATCGCCACAAGCCGGCATTGTGCGGTAGCATCGCAAGCCGGTTCGCGCCTGCCGCGGCCGCGCATTTCAGCCCCCCTCCCGCGAGGGATCGGAGTCAGCCATGTCGTTCACCCACTCCCCCGCCGGCCGCATCGCCGAATCCGGCCCGCTCTCGCTGGCGGAACAGCAGACCCGCGTCGATCTTGCCGCCGCCTACCGGCTTGCCGCCCTCAACGGCTGGGACGATCTGATCTACACGCATATTTCCGCGAGCGTGCCCGGCGAGCCTGGCCACTTCCTGATCAATCCGTTCGGGCTCGCATTCGATGAGGTGTGCGCGTCGAATCTCGTGAAGATCGATATCGCGGGCAATATCGTCGGCGCAAGCGAGCATCCGGTGAATGCGACCGGCTTCGCGCTGCATGCTGCCGTACACGCGGCGCGCGCCGAGGCGTTCTGCGTCATGCATCTGCACAACACCGCGGGCGTCGCGGTATCGGCGCAACCGGCCGGCCTGCTGCCGGCGTCGCAACACGCGCTGCGTTTTTACGGGCAGCTCGCTTACCACGACTACGAAGGGCTCGCGTTCACGCCCGCCGAAGGCGAGCGTCTCGTCGCGCATCTCGCCGACAAACCCGCGATGCTGCTGCGCAATCACGGCACGCTGACGCTCGGCCGTACGGTCGCCGAAGCCTATGTGCTGATGGCGACGCTCATCAAGGCCTGCGAGATCCAGCTGCAGGCGCAAACAGGCGGCGCGCCGCTGGTGGTGCCGAACGAGGCGATCGCCGCGCGCACGGCGGAGCAGCTCTACGACGGCGGCGCGATCGAAGGCGCACTCGAATGGCCCGCGCTGCTGCGCAAGCTCGACCGGCTCGATCGCGGCTATCGCGACTAGCGGCGCGGCCGGATGCACGAGCGGATGCGCACCACCTGCTTCACTCCCTGCTTCATTTCACTCTCGACCACCTTTCCCAACGGAGTCATGCCATGCCCACGTTTCATATCGAACTCTTCGAAGGCCGCACGCTGGAACAGAAACGCCAGTTCGTCGAAGCGATCACCCAGGCGACCTGCGAATCGCTCGGCGTCGAGCCGAACTCGGTCGACATCATCCTCACCGACGTGAAGCGCGAAAACTGGGCAACGGGGGGACGTTTGTGGTCGGAGACCGAGGCCTGAGCAGCCTGGAAGCGATGGCGTCACGCCGAAGGCGCGACGTCGCCGAATTGAAGCGCGAAAGCGAAGCCAGCCAGGACCAGCTAGACCCGCGCGCGCACCAACAGGAAAAATCCGGGAAAAAAAGCGGCCGCGCAAAAAAAACTGCGCGCCAAAGGCGCGCAGCAACATGGTCTGGTAAGGCGTTAAAAAACACGCTTACCGTGGCGGCAAAACAACATCGCCGCCACATTTTCAGTAACTACTTAGAAACGGTGAACCATGCCGACGCCAACAGCAACCTGGCTGCGCGACGATGCCGGAGCACCGTTCTGAGCGTCGCCGATGCTTGCGGTTGCGTCGATGATCGTCTTGCCGTTGCCTGCCAGCGTCTGGCCGTTAGCACGCTGATAGGCTTCCAGCGCGTACAGACCCGTACGCTTCGACAGCGTGTAGTACTGCGACAGGTTGAACTGGTTGTAGCTGGCCGTGTTCGAGATGCCGTTCGACGACGTTGCACGGGTGTAGCTATAGCCAGCGCCCAGGTCCAGCACCGAGATCGGCTTCCAGTGCAGCACTGCGCCACCGGTGTTCCAGATCTGCGTGCCGTGGAACAGCGACGCCTGACCCGCAGCGTATTGAACGTTCGAGTAAGCGAACGACACGTCCCACTGCGAGTTGAATGCGTAGCCGCCCGTCACTGCAACGCGCTGCTGCTTCGCTGCCGACTGGAAGCCGTTGTTGATCGCCGACACGGCCGTTTGCGCGCCGTTGTTCGACATCGTGGAGTTCCACGCCGGGTTCGCGACGGTTGCCGCGTTGTCGATGCGCTGGATACCGGCTGCGATACCGAACGGGCCATGCAGGTACTGTGCCGCCACGCTCCAGGTCTGACCTGCGGCGAAGCTGCCCGGATTGCCGCCCAGCGAGTACGAACCGCTGACCGTCAGGCCCGAGAAGTTCGGCGACGTGTAGACGAGCGAGTTGTTCGCGCGGTACAGCGTATCCAGAGAGTCGATATCACCCGGGTGCGCGCCGTATGCGCCCGTCAGCCAGTTGGTCGGGCTGTACGTCGACAGCAGCGTGTAGTACGACGTGTACTGGCGACCAGCCGTCAGCGTACCGAACTGAGCGTTCGTCATACCGACCCATGCCTGGCGGCTGAACATCAGGCCCGACGTGCTTTCTGCGCCGGTTGCGCTGTTAAAGCCTTCTTCCAACTGGAAAATGGCCTTGGTGCCGCCGCCCAGATCTTCCGAACCCTTCAGGCCGAAACGGCTGCCGGCCCAGATGCCGTTGATCATCTTGACTTGCGAACGGCCACCCGGCGACGGCTTCGCGCCGGAACTCAGCGTCGTGGAACTGTTCTGCCAGCCCAACCCCGTATCGACGATACCGTACAACGTTACGCTGCTTTGAGCATGCGCACCCAGGGCGACCAACCCCAAGGCCGAAGTGACGAGTGTCTTCTTCATTTTTACTCCTCTGTTAGAAACTTTCTTGTGCGGCCTGGGCCAAGCGCCGCTGAGTGTGGAAAAGCGGATTGTTTTGATCAGAACACCGGGTGGCCATTGATCAGACTTGGCAACCAGGTCGAGAACCAGGGAACGTAGGTAACGATATTGATGGCCGAGAAGATAGCGAGGTAATACGGCCACGCCACCTTAGTAGTTTCACCAATCGACACATTGCCAATCGCGCATCCGATGAACTGCACCGAGCCGATCGGCGGATGCACGAGACCCAATGCGCAGTTCAACAGGATCATGATGCCGAACTGCACCGGACCCACGCCGTTGTGCATCGCCATCGGCAGGAACAGCGGCGTCGTGATCAGGATGTGCGCCGCCATGTCGACGAAGGTCCCGAGGAACACCTGGATCACGTTGATATACAGCAGCATCAGCCACGGCAGCGAGGTCGCGCCGTCGAGCATGCGCTCGATCGCATCCGGAATCTCCAGATAGGCCATCTGGAAGCGCAGCATGTTCGACACGCCGATCAGCAACAGCACCACGCCCGTCGTCTTCGCGGCCTTGCCGAGCGCGTGAGCGAGCTTGCTGAGCGTCATCGAGCGGTACACGACGATGGTCAGCACGAGCGAGTACCCGACGGCAATCGCGGCGGCTTCCGTCGCGGTGGCGATACCGCGCGCCACGCAGAACAGGATGATCGCGATCACCATCAGACCCGGCACCGCGCCGATGAAGGTGCGCAGCACCGCCATCCAGCCCGGGAAGCGCTGCAGTTCGGTCGAGCCGTCGGGGCGGCGCGGATAGCCGTACTTGACGGCCTGCCAGTACGCGGCGATCAGCACGAGGCCCATCACCCACAGCACCGGCAACAGCCCCGAGAACAGCAGATCGCCGATCGACACGCCGCTCATGCGCTGCCCGTGCAGCACGCCGCTCACGCCTTGCGCCGCGAACGCGTAGATGATCATGTTGGTCGAGGTCGGCATCAACGCGCCGGCCAGCGACGAGTGCGTCGTCACGTTGACCGCGTAAGCCGCGCTATAACCTTCGCGCTTCATCATCGGAATGACCACGCCGCCCATCGCGGAGGTGTCCGCGGTCGGCGAACCCGACACGCCGCCGAACAGCGTGCAGGCGACCACGTTGGCCATGCCGAGACCGCCGCGGAAATGACCGACGGTGGCTTGCGCGAAGCGCAGGATGCGGTCGGCGATACCGCCGTGCAGCATCAGCTCGCCCGAGAAGATGAAGAACGGCACGGCGAGGAACGAGAACGCGTTCATCCCCGAGATCATGCCCTGCATCGCGGTCGCCGCCGGCAAACCTTCATACAGGTACGTCAGCACGCACGACAGCCCCAGTGCAAACGAAACCGGAACCCCGAGAAAGAGGAAAACGAGAAAACTAACGGTAAGAAGGGTAAGTTCCATGATTGTTCTACTTTTGCTTCCTGGCGAAGAGCTCGAGCAGGTGCTCGGCCGAGAACATCGCGATGCAGACGCTCGCGACAACCGGAATGCAGTAACGCAGCCCTTCTGGCAAGCCGATAATCGGAATGCGGTCTTGCATCGTGGTTTCCGCCATTTCCAGACAACCGAAAAAAACAGCCACGGCGAAAGCGATCAGGCAAAGATGCTGGATGCCCGTCACGATCGCCTGGCCTTTCGGCGGCAAGCGCCGCACGAACGAGTCGAGTCCGATGTGGCCGCCGTCGCGCACCTTGAGCGCGGCGCCGAACATCGCAATCACGATGACGAGCAGCAGCGCGATCGGCTCGACGAAATCCGGCGCGTCGGCAAAGACGTAGCGCATTACCACGCCATAAATCACGAGCAGACACAGCGAGGCGAGCGCGAGCGACGCTACTGCCTGCAGCACGTGGAAAAGAAAATCATTTGGGCGTTTTAGAAAACTCATTGACCCTGTCCTTCTTACGACCAATCTGTCTTGAAAATGCAGCAGACGTCTGCGGCCGCAACCGCCGTGCACGGCACGCGCCAGACACAGCGCGGCGCAAAGCCCACGGGTTCTCCCGCGGGACGCTTCACGCCGCCCTGCCATAAACGTTGCCGATACGGGTTGCGTCCGGGACGCGAGACTTACTTGATGGCCTGGATTTCGTCGACGATCTGCTTCATTTGCGGGGTCTTCTCGTACTTCGCCCACACCGGCTGCATCGCCTTCACGAACGCCGCGCGGTCGATCTGCGAGGCCGGGATGATCGTCGCGCCGCCTTGCGTGACCGTCTTCTGTGCGTCGGCTTCACGCGCGGTCCACAGCTTCACGTAGTAAGGCACCGAGTCGACCGCCGCCTTCTTGATGATCTGCTGTTCCTGCGGGCTCAGCGTGTCCCACACCTTCTTCGAGAACACCACCACTTCCGGCGTCATCGAGTGCTCGGTCTCCGAGAAGACGTTCGCCACTTCGTAGTGCTTGGTTTCTTCGTACGACGGCAGGTTGTTTTCCGCGCCGTCGACGAGGCCGGTCTTCAGGCCCGTATAGACTTCGGCGAACGGCATCGGGGTCGGCGTGCCGCCCATTGCCTTGATTTCGTCGACCATCAGGTCCGACGGCTGCACGCGCACCTTCACGCCCTTCATGTCGGCCGGCGACTTGATCGGCTTCTTCGCGTACATCGAGCGTGCGCCGCTTTCATAGAACGTGAGCGCGATCATGCCCTTCGCCGCGAACGCGTCGAGAATCTTCTGGCCTTCCGGGCCGTACATCACCTTGCGGAAATGGTCGATGTCGCGGAACAGGAACGGCAGCGACGGAATCATCGATTCCGGCACGATTTCGTTGAACGCCGCGCCGTTGATACGCGCCATGTCGAGCGCGCCGATGCGGAGCTGGTCGACCGTGTCGTTTTCGGAACCGAGTGCGCTGTTGCCGAAGACCTTGATCGAGTCCTTGCCGTTGGTCGCCTTGCTGATCTCGTCGCCCATATACTTCACGGCCATGTTGGTCGGGAAGGTGTCGCCGTGCACGTCCGCCGAGCGGAACACGCGCGCTTCAGCCGACATCGTGCTGAACGCCAGCGCCGCGGCGGCGACGATCATCGGAACACGGGAAGAGGCAAACTTCTTGTTCATCGTGACATTCCTTAAAAATTGACCATCCCATCGAATGCGGATGTGACATGGTTTTAATGCGTCTCCGGCTATGCGCTCGCCCCTCGCAGATGCGGGCGCCTGCCGTACTGGCTGTGCAACGATCCCCGGCACAGGTGGCCCAGCACTCCATTGACAACTCGACTTCCTTGCTTCCATCGCGTCGGCACGCTTTCGAACTTGCGCGAACCAGGCTGCTGCTCACCCGAAAGCCGCCGTGTTGAGTACGACAGCCCGACTTTCACAGAAAGCCATTTGTTTGGGCTTATATGTTGTACGACGACATACGAAGTCTATAAAAGCGTTTTTGACTTGTACAGACGGTATTTACCCGCACAAATAAGCGATGCGGTAGCAATGACCGGTGCGGCACGGCACCAAGGCCGTGCCAGATGGCACGGCGCAGAGGCAGGATCGGCGGGGGTCTCGCGAAGCGCTGGTTTTTTTATGGACGAAGCACGGAGAGCTTCGTGGTCTCCACGCCACACGTTGTACGATGAGCGACAAATAAAAGGCAGGACAAACAACTCTTCAAATAAAAAGCGCCGGGAGAAGCACTTCGTCCCGGCGCTTTCTGCGTGCAAGCCTGATTACAGCCGGCCCGCGAATTCCGGCTCGGGCAGCCCGCTCACGCCGGGCCGCACCGCGAACACATGGCCGTCGTGCTCGGTCGCGCCGGTGCCGGGGCGAATCGACGTGACGAACAGCGTGTCGAGCTCGCGGCCGCCGAACGCGCACATGGCCGGCTTCACGGCCGGCACCGCGATCTGCCGGTCGAGCTTGCCTTGCGGCGTGAAACGCAGCAGCAGGCCGGCGTCGTTGGCGCAGATCCAGTAGCAGCCGTCGGCGTCCACCGCCGCGCCGTCGGGACGGCCTGCATGGTGGTTCAGATCGGCGAACACGCGCCGGTTGCGCGGCTCGCCCGTCTCGACGTCGTAGTCGAACGCCCAGATCAGCCGGCGCAGCGGATGCGAATCCGACAGATACATCGTCGTGCCGTCCGGCGACCATGCGAGGCCGTTCTGCGTAATCAGCGCGTCGACGACCGGCGCGGACAGCACGCCGTCCGCGTCGAAGCGGTACAGCGCGCCGTCCGGAATCGCCGCGGCCATGTCCATGACCATCGTGCCGGACCAGAAGCGCCCTTGCCGATCGCAGCGGCCGTCGTTGAAACGCATGCCGGCGCGCGGAAATACCGGCGCCGCGAGCTTGCGGAGCGTCGCCGTCAGCGGCTCGCCGCCCGGCGTGGCCGATACCGCCGGCGCATCGCCCAGCGTCACCGCGAACAGCCCCGTCTCGCAGCCGGCGAGCACCGTGCCGTCACGGTCGAACGCGATACAGGCGGCCTGCTCCGGCATCAGCCATTCGCTGCGCTCGCCGGTTTCGACGCGCGCCCGCACGATCTTCTTTGCCGGAATGTCGACCCAGTAGAGCGCCTGCTCCGCCGCGCGCCAGACCGGGCTTTCGCCCGTCGCCGCGGGCAGCGGCCCGGCGGCTTCGAGCCGCTCCACCTTCGGATTGGCCGTCGCGCTCATTATTGCGCCTCGCCCTTCGGCTCCATCGGTCCGGCCAGCACGAACGGACCGCCCTGGAACTGCTGGGTCGGATCGTCGAAGCGCGTGTCGGGCGCGCCGGCCGGGAACAGGTGCTCGAACTGCTGCGAGCTGTCCTGCGGACGGAAGCCGAGGAACGCGGCCTTGGTGTTGTCCACCCACGAGATGCGGTTGTTCGACACGCCATAGGCGATCGCATGGCCGACGCGGTTCGTGAACAGCGAGCAGCGCACGAGTTCGATGAAGTCGCGGTAGCTCAGGTAGGTGACGAGCATGCGCGCGTTCTTCGGCTGCTCGAACGACGAGCCGATGCGCAGGCAGACGGTTTCGAGGCCGAAGCGGTCGAAGTAGTAGCGCGACAGCGCTTCGCCGAAGCACTTGGTCACGCCGTACATGCCGTCCGGACGCAGCGGCGCGTCGAGGTCGACGACCGAGGTCACCGGATGGAAGCCCACCGCATGGTTCGAGCTGGCGTAGATGACGCGCTTCACGCCGTGCTTCTGCGCGGCCGAGTAGAGGTTGTACAGGCCGCGGATGTTCGCTTCAATCAGGTCCTCGAACGGCGCTTCGACGGAAATGCCGCCGAGATGCACGACCGCGTCCACGCCGTCGAGCAGCGCGTGAACCGCGGCTTTGTCGGCGAGGTCGACGACGGCGGCTTCCTCGTGGGCGGCGACTTCGCCGAGCGGCGCGATGTCGGACACGCGCACGATGTCGGCCCATTCGGCGAGCGCGGGACGCAGTTGCTTGCCGAGATTGCCCGCGGCGCCGGTGAGGAGCAGACGGCGGAAGGGTTTCTTTGCCGCGGAGCGGTCAACGTTCGAATCGGTCATGTCTTTTTGTTGGTGTGAGTGCGATCAGATCAGCCCGTGGGATGCGAGCGAATCGGTTGAACTGGAGACAGGGGAAGGCCGGCGCAACCGGCGTCCCCCCGACGAAACCAGCGGGTAAGCGGATTATCAGGTCACCGGCGCCGGGTTGAACAGCGTCAACGCATTGTGCAGCCCGAGCTTCTCCGCGCAGGTCTCCTTGCGCCCGCTCGCGACTTCGAGCATCAGACGGAACAGTTCCCAGCCCACCTCTTCGATGGTCGAGGCGCCGGTGGCGATCGTGCCGGCGTTGATGTCCATCAGGTCATGCCAGCGGCGCGCGAGGTCCGAGCGCGTCGCGACCTTGATGACCGGCACTTCGGCGAGGCTGTACGGCGTGCCGCGGCCGGTCGTGAAGACGTGCAGCGTGATGCCCGAGGCGACCTGCAGCGTGCCGCAGATGAAGTCGCTGGCCGGCGTCGCCGCGTAGATCAGGCCCTTCTGGCGCACCTTCTCGCCCGGCGACAGCACGCCGGAGATGGCCGAATTGCCCGACTTGATGATCGAGCCCATCGCCTTTTCGACGATGTTCGACAGGCCGCCCTTCTTGTTGCCGGGCGTGGTGTTCGCGCTGCGGTCGGCGCCGCCGCGCTTCAGGTAATCGTCGTACCACTGCATTTCGCGGATGATCGCCGCGGCGACGTCCGCGTTGGCCGCGCGCGCGGTCAGCTGATCGACGCCGTCGCGCACCTCGGTGACTTCGGAGAACATCACGGTCGCGCCGGCGCGCACCAGCAGGTCGGTCGCGAAACCGACGGCCGGGTTCGCGGTCAGGCCCGAGAACGCGTCGCTGCCGCCGCACTGCACGCCGATCACGAGATCGGAGGCCGGGCAGGTTTCGCGGCGGCGGTTGTTCAGGCGCTTCAGGTGGCCCTCGGCCATCCGCATGATCGACTCGATCATCGACTGGAAGCCGACGTGCGACTCGTCCTGCAGCACCACGACGTCGCCGTTCTGGTCGAGCGCGACGTGGCCGACGTCGGCCACGTCATCCACCACCGCGGCCGCCGCGATCGGAATCGTGCCCGGCGGCATCAGGCGCTCGGGCTGCAGCTTTTCGCAGCCGAGGCTCACCATCATCACTTCGCCGCCGAAGTTCGGGTTCAGCGCGATATTGCGCACGGTGCGGATCGGCACCATCGCGTCGGGCGCGTCGATCGCGACGCCGCAGCCGTAGGTGTGGCCGAGGCTCACCACGTCGTCGACGTTCGGGTATTTCGGCAGCAGCTCGGCCTTGATGCGCGTGACCGCGTGCTGCACCACGTCGGCCACGCACTGCACGGTGGTCGTGATCGCGAGGATGTTGCGCGTGCCGACCGAGCCGTCCGCGTTGCGGTAGCCCTCGAACGTGTAGCCGTCGAGCGGCGGCATGTCCGGCGCCCTGGTCGTGGCGATCGGCAGGTCTTCGAGCCCCGGCGGGCTCGGCATGCGGATCACGTGCTCGTTGATCCAGCTGCCCTTCGGCAGCGGCTTCAGCGCATAGCCGATCACCACGTTGTAGCGGACCACCTCGTCGCCCTCGGCCAGATCGGCCAGCGCGACCTTGTGGCCCTGCGGCACGCGCTCGAGCAGCTTGAGGCCATCGGAGAATACCGCGCCCTCGCCCAGGCCGCCGTCGTTGACGACGATCGCGACGTTGTCGTTGGGGTGAACGCGTATGTAGAGCGGAGTTTGTTCCATTGCATCGATCCTTTAGGCGTTATTCAGGCGCCGTCCAGGCGCCGTCGGCCTGCTGCGCCAGCCATTCATACGTCATCCTACAACATGAAACTTTGCCTGAATGTTCCGTATTTACCCTATGGCGTGCATTATGCCGTGAAAACCCCGTTGAGTTACCGGATTTGTTGTTGTACGATGACGTATAAGAAATCGACGTTCCAATGAATTTCTACAAGCACGGGTCCGGGTCCGCTGACCGACCCGACTACCGATCGACTCATCCCGACGCCTGGATACTCAAATGACGACACCGCAGGAACTCAAGCAGATCGTTTCGGAAGGCCTTCTCTCCTTCCCGGTCACCGACTTCGACGAACAGGGCGAATTCCGCGCCGACACTTACGCCGAGCGCCTCGAATGGCTCGCGCCGTACGGCGCGTCGGCGCTGTTCGTGGCCGGCGGCACCGGTGAATTCTTCTCGCTGACGCACGACGACTACTCGAAGGTCGTGCGCACCGCCACCGAAGTCTGCAAGGGCAAGGTGCCGATCCTCGCCGGTGCGGGCGGCCCGACCCGCGTGGCGATCGCCTACGCGCAGGAAGCCGAGCGCCACGGCGCGCACGGCATCCTGCTGATGCCGCACTACCTGACCGAAGCGAGTCAGGAAGGCATCGCGGCGCACGCCGAGGAAGTCTGCAAGGCCGTGCCGAACATGGGCGTGATCATCTACAACCGCGCGAATTCGAAGCTCAACGCCGACATGCTCGAGCGCCTCGCCGACAGCTGCCCGAACCTGATCGGTTTCAAGGACGGCGTGGGCGAGATCGAAAACATGGTGACGATCCGCCGCCGCCTCGGCGAGCGCTTCTCGTACCTCGGCGGCCTGCCGACCGCTGAAGTCTACGCTGCCGCCTACAAGGCGCTCGGCGTGCCGGTCTACTCGTCGGCCGTGTTCAACTTCATCCCGAAGACGGCAATGGAGTTCTACCGCGCGATCGCCGCCGACGACCACGCCACGG
The DNA here is from genome assembly GCF_017105025.1 of Paraburkholderia sp. Ac-20336. NCBI lineage: Bacteria > Pseudomonadati > Pseudomonadota > Betaproteobacteria > Burkholderiales > Burkholderiaceae > Paraburkholderia > Paraburkholderia sp. Ac-20336. The sequence continues at coordinate 15,236 of NZ_JAAGPS010000027.1, forward strand.
TCGGCAAGCTGATCGACGAATTCTTCCTGCCGTACCTGAAGATCCGCAACCGCCGCGCCGGCTACGCAGTCAGCATCGTCAAGGCGGGCGCGAAGCTGGTCGGCCACAGCGCGGGTCCGGTGCGCGCACCGCTGACCGATCTGACGCCGGAAGAAATGGAACAGCTCGACGCGCTGATCAAGAAGCTCGGACCGCAGTAAGGCACCGGCCTCACGGCTTGCGCAACGTTCGCGGCCGTACGACAGGGAGCGCTCGCCGCGCTCCCGTCACGAGCGCCCGGCACGGCAACGTCGCCGGGCGCTTCTGTTTCTGGCTACCGGTAAGCCAGCGCACCCGAAGGCCGCCCGCAGGCCGGAAACAATTCAGGAGACGACCATGAACACGAGCCGCGCGGCCAGTCCCGCCAACCCCGCCAGCACCGCGGCGCGCACGAAAGTCCGCTACGCGATCCTGCTGCTGATCTTTCTGATCACCACGCTCAATTACGCCGACCGCGCGACGCTGTCCATCACCGGCTCCGCGATGCGCGCCGCGTTCAGCCTCGACGCGATCCGCATGGGCTACATCTTCTCCGCGTTCAGCTGGGCCTATGTGCTGTCGCAACTGCCGGCCGGCTGGCTGCTCGACCGCTTCGGCGCGCGCCGCGTGTACGCGGCGAGCATTTTTTCGTGGTCGCTGTTCACGCTGCTGCAAAGCTCGATCGGCCTGCTTGGCAGCGCCGGCGCGGCAGTTTCCGCGCTGTTCGTGCTGCGCTTCGTGATGGGTGCGGCGGAATCGCCGGCGTTTCCGGCCAACGCCAAGGTCGTCGCAAGCTGGTTTCCGACCAACGAGCGCGGCACCGCCTCGGCCATTTTTAACGCTGCGCAATACTTTGCCGCGGTCGTGTTCACGCCGCTGATGGCCTGGCTCACCCACGTGTTCGGCTGGCAGGCGGTCTACGTCGTGATGGGCGTGATCGGGCTGCTGCTCGCGCTGACGTGGCTGAAGTTCATGAAGAATCCCGCCGACCATCCGCGCGTGTCGCGTGCCGAGCTCGAATACATCGAGCAAGGCGGCGGCCTCGTCAACGGCGCGCGCAAGGCAAGCCCCGCAGACGTCGCGCCGTCCGGCGGCCTCGCGCTCGTGCGCCAGCTGCTCGGCAACCGCATGCTGCTCGGCGTCTACCTCGCGCAGTACTGCATCAACGTGCTGACCTACTTCTTCCTGACCTGGTTTCCGATCTACCTCGTGCAGGCGCGCGGCATGACGATCCTGCACGCGGGGCTCGTCGCCTCGCTGCCGGCAATCTGCGGCTTTTCGGGCGGCGTGCTCGGCGGCGTCATCTCGGACGGGCTGATCCGGCGCGGCTGTTCGCTCACGGTCGCACGCAAGGTGCCGATCGTCGGCGGCATGCTGCTGTCGACCTGCATCATCGGCTGCAACTACGTTTCGACCGACTGGATCGTGGTCGCGCTGATGTCGCTCGCGTTCTTCGGCAAGGGCATCGGCGCGCTCGGCTGGGCCGTGGTCGCCGATACGTCGCCGAAGGAAGCGCTCGGCCTGTCGGGCGCGATCTTCAACATGTTCGGCAACGTCGCGGGCATCGTCACGCCGATCGTGATCGGCTACCTCGTCGCGCGCACGGGCTCGTTCAACGGCGCGCTGGTGTTCGTCGGCGCGAACGCGCTGCTGACGGTGTTCAGCTACCTCGTGATCGTGAAGGACATCCGGCGCGTCGAGCTGCACACGGCGGCCTGAACGGCACGCAAAAGCCGGCACCGCGCGCGGCGGTCGTCTTGCGGCTGGGGTTTTCGGGCCTCGGCGCAACGGCCGCCGCCGCGTTTACAGCAGTTATCGTACTTCCGCCCGCCCGGCGGGCGGCGCCCTGCCCCGTATCCGGGCGCGGCGTGCGCCGATCGATCGGCAGACGTCGCCGATATCGACGATAACTTCGCCGAAACCGATCCGGCGCTTATATAATCAGTCGTCAGACGACGGTATAATTAAATTGCAACTTTCCGATCAGGGGGCGTTTTCGATGGCTACACCACTGGCATCCGCGGCACCGCCACGACGCGCTCGCAATCTTGCCGAGTTCGTCGTCAATTATGTTACCGAGCAGATTGCGACCAACGCACTGAAGCCCGGCGACAAACTCCCGACCGAATCGCAGCTGATGAGCACGCTCAGCGTGAGCCGCACCGTGATTCGCGAGGCCATTTCACGCCTGCAGGCGGGCAAGATCATCGAGACGCGCCACGGCATCGGCAGCTTCGTGCTCGAGCCGCCGCGCGAAAAGCTCGGCATCGACATGGTGCCCGCCACGACGCTGCGCGACGTGCTCTCCATTCTCGAACTGCGCATCAGCCTCGAAACCGAATGCGCGGGTCTCGCGGCGCAACGCGCCAATCCGGACGACCTCGCGCGCATGCGCGCCGCGCTCGACGCGATCGAAGCGACGCGTCACAACGGGCTCGACAGCGTCGACGCCGATCTGCAATTCCATATCTCGGTGGCGCGCGCGACGGGCAACCGCTATTTCGTCGACATCCTCTCGCAGATGGGCAGCGCGCTGATTCCGCGCAACCGGCTCGACTCGGCCGGCATTGCGCGCGCCGATCCGGATTCGTACCTGTCGCTCGTCAATCTCGAACACGAGAGCATTCTCGAAGCGATCTCGCGGCACGACGCGGAAGGGGCGCGCGCGGCGATGCGCATGCATCTGTCGAATAGCCGCGAGCGGCTGCGTCGCGCGAACGAAGTGAGCGACGCGAATAGCTGACGTTGCGGGTTCTGACGCCGTAGGCGAAAAAAATGGCCGGGATTTTCCCGGCCATTTTTTTCGTCCTGCTTTTGCGTTCCGCCTGCTGCCGCGCTGTTTGCTGCCGCGACTCGCCCGGTTCTCGCCCGATTCTTTCCTCACTCTCGCCCCATTCGGCGCCCTGCCCAGGCGGAGTCCGCCCAGGCAGGCACATCAGAGGCCAGTCAGATCAGCAACTCAGGCCAACCTCACGCACTCAACCGCGCGTGAGCTCGCCATCGCGACGGCGCCACAGCTCCAGCGGATTGCCGTCGGCCAGCGTTTGCGGCAACAGTTCGGCCGGGAAGTCCTGGTAGCACACCGGGCGCAGGAAGCGGTCGATAGACGTCGTACCTACCGACGTCGCGCGGCTGTCCGAAGTTGCCGGGAACGGGCCGCCGTGCACCATCGCGTGACACACTTCGACACCGGTCGGGAAACCGTTAACCAGAATCCGGCCGGCCTTGCGTTCGAGGATCGGCACGAGCTTCTTTGCCGCCGCCACGTCGGCGCTGTCCATTTGCAGCGTCGCGGTCAGCTGACCCGCGAAGTGCTCAGCCACCTGCAGCAGTTCCTGCTCGTCCTTGCAGCGGATGATCGTCGACACCGGGCCGAACACTTCGTCTTCGAGCGCCGGGTTCGACAGGAACGTCTGCGCGTCGGTCACGAACAGCGCCGCGCAAGCCTGGGTCGGGCCGGCTGCCGCGACGCCGCGCGCCACGACTTCGACGCCTTTGGTTGCGGCCAGCTTGCTTTCGCCGTCTTCGTACGCGGCGTGGATGCCCGAGGTCAGCATGGTCTGCGCCGGCTTGGCGGCGAGCGCTTCCGACGCGGTGGCAACGAAGCTCTTCAGCGCGTCGCTGTCGATCGCGATCGCGAGGCCCGGGTTCGTGCAGAACTGGCCCGCGCCGAGCACGAGCGAGTCGACGAAACCGCGCGCGATGCTGTCGCCGCGTGCGGCCAGCGCGCTCGGCATCAGGAACACCGGGTTGATGCTGCTCATTTCGGCATAGACCGGGATCGGCTCCGGACGCGCCGCCGCGACGCGCATCAGCGAGGTGCCGCCCGCGCGCGAACCGGTGAAGCCGACCGCCTTGATGGCCGGATGCGCGACCAGCGCCTCGCCGACCGAGTTACCCGCGCCGACGATCATCGAGAACACGCCTTCCGGCAGGTCCATTTCCTGCGCGACGCGCTGGATCACGCGGCCGACCAGCTCCGATGTGCCGAGGTGCGCGCGGTGCGCCTTGACGACGACCGGGCAGCCGGCCGCGAGCGCCGCGGCGGTGTCGCCACCGGCCACCGAGAATGCGAGCGGGAAGTTGCTCGCGCCGAACACGGCGACCGGGCCGAGCGCGATCTTCTGCATGCGCAGATCCGAGCGCGGCAGCGGCTTGCGCTCCGGCAGCGGCGAGTCGAGCGTGGCGGTGAGCCACTGGCCCGCGCGCACGGTCTGCGCGAACAGCTTGAGCTGGCCCGTGGTGCGACCGCGTTCGCCTTCGAGACGCGCCTTCGGCAGGCCCGATTCAGCCATCGCGCGCTCGATCAGCTCGTCGCCAAGCGCGGTGATGCCATCGGCGATACGCTCGAGAAACTCGGCGCGTACCGTCAGCGGCAATTGACGGTAGGCGTCGAACGCCGCGCGCGCGAGTTCGCACGCTGCGTCGACGTTCGCCACGGTGCCGCTGCCGAACACCGGCTCGGCAATCTCGGAACCCGTGGCGGGATTGAATGCGCGCAGCGCTTTTTCGCTGCCGCGCACGGCTTGGCGACCGATCAGCATTTCACCGGTAATAGGCATTTGAGCTTTCCTTAAATGACGACCAAAGATATAGGTCATCCTACAACATTGCAGGGGCTACACGCAACCCGAATCGCCTGTTGGACGGGGTATTCGGGTTTACGTGGCCGTTACAAGAACAGATAGCGGTGCTAATCTTCTCGAAGATGTACGACGACTTATAACTTCGCGTTTCGCCGTCGTGGCCGTGTTTTCCGGTGCGCTTCCCGGCGCGCCGCCCGCATCGTCGCCGCTTTTTCCCGATCCATCGCAGTTCGAGGAGATACCGCATGTCCGCCGTCACGCCTTATCAGTCCCTGCCCAACCGCTTCCGACACGCGGTGCGCGGCGGAGAAACCCAGATCGGCTGCTGGGCGTCGCTCGCCAGCCCGATCGCCACCGAACTGCTGGGCACGGTCGGCTTCGACTGGATGCTGCTGGATGCCGAGCACGCCCCCAACGACGTGCTCACGCTGATTCCGCAGCTGATGGCGCTCAAGGACAGCGGCAGCGCGCCGGTCGTGCGGCCGCCGGCCAACGACAGCGTCGTCATCAAGCGCTTTCTCGACAGCGGCTTCTCGAACTTCCTCGTGCCGTTCGTCGACAGCGCCGACGACGCCGCGCGCGCCGTCGCCTCGACGCGCTACCCGCCGCAGGGCATCCGCGGCGTGTCGGTCGGCCACCGCGGCAACCGCTACGGCACGGTCGCCGATTATTTCGCCATCGCCAACGAGAACGTCTGCGTGATCCCGCAGATCGAAAGCCGCAAGTCGGTCGAGGCGATCGACCGCATTCTCGCCGTGGACGGCATCGACGCGGTCTTCGTCGGCCCGTCCGATCTCGCGGCCTCGTACGGCCATCTCGGCAACGCGAACCACCCCGACGTGCAGCAGGCCATCGCGCACGTATTCGAGCGCGCGCAGGCGGCCGGCAAATCGAGCGGCATCCTCGCGCCCGTGCAGGCGGATGCGGAACGCTATCTGTCGATGGGCGCGCGCATCATCGCGGTCTGCGCGGACCTCGGGCTGCTCAAGAGCGCCGCGCAGTCGGTTCAGAAGCACTTCATGCAGAAACCGGCGGGGCAGGCTTGAGCGCCGCCGCCACGACATCTCCGGAGCATTCCATGAAAAAAGCAGGCTTTATCGGACTCGGCATCATGGGCAAGCCCATGGCCGCCAACCTTCTGAAGAACGGCGTGCCGCTCGCCGCGTTCACGCGCAGCGGCGTGCCCGGCGAGCTGACCCAGGCCGGCGCCGTCGCGTGCGACAGCCCGGCCGCGGTGGCCGCGCAGGCCGACATGATCTTCGTGATGGTGCCGGACACGCCCGACGTCGAACGCGTGCTGTTCGGCGAACAGGGGCTCGCTAACGGGCTGCGTGCGGGCCAGATCGTGGTCGACATGAGCTCGATCTCGCCGATGGCGACGCGCGATTTCGCGGCACGCGTGCGCGAGCGCGGCGCCGACTACCTCGACGCGCCGGTCTCGGGCGGCGAAGTGGGCGCGAAGGCCGGTTCGCTGACGATCATGGTCGGCGGCGAGCAGAGCACGTTCGACACCGTCAAGCCGCTCTTCGACATGATGGGCAAGAACGTCACGCTGATCGGCGCGGTCGGCGCGGGCCAGGTGTGCAAGGTCGCGAACCAGGTGATCGTCGCGGTGACCATCGAGGCCGTGGGCGAGGCGCTGCTGCTCGCGTCGAAGGCCGGCGTCGATCCGGCGCGCGTGCGCGAGGCGCTGATGGGCGGCTTCGCGTCGTCGCGTATTCTCGAAGTGCATGGCGAGCGCATGACGAAGCGCACCTTCGATCCGGGCTTCCGCATCGAGCTGCACCAGAAGGACCTGAACCTCGCGCTGTCGACCGCGCAGGCGCTCGGCGTGTCGCTGCCGAACACGGCGACCTGCCAGGCGCTCTTCAACGCATGCGTTGCGCACGGCGGCAAGGCGTGGGACCACTCGGCGATGGTGCGTGCGCTCGAAGTGCTCGCGAATCACGAGATCGGGCAGACGCCGGCGTAATTTCGGACGGTGTGGTTTCGTTTGGTGTGATTTCGTTTTATGCGCGGTTGGGTGCGCGGTTGGCTGTTATGCCGCTGCGTTCGCTCCTGGTTGCAGATGGGGGTGGCGCGGCGGCTTTTGTTCGTTTGCGGCAGCGCCGTTTTGGGCCGAATCAGGCCCGCTTTGCCCAGTAATGCCGCCAGAGCCTGATAATGATGATATACGCGAAAATCGTAACGATTAATTCAATAATCACCATAACCGGGACATAGAGGTCCTCAGGGTCACGAATACCAAACCGCTCAGAAACGGAGAACCAGAAATCCAACTGGCTCTCAGTCATCGGCAATGGGTAGGTGTGAACATAGCGAACAGAGAGAAGAAACAATCCGATAAACAACACCACCTTAAAAAATCTACGGACAAGTGGCACCATTCGCTATTACCTCGATGGTTCCATATGCGCGAGTCCCTGAATTACGAGCAGGGATGGTGAACGTGTGCAGGAGTGCGCGCCTCAAAGGTTCGTTATAGATAATAAATTTTCCATGCAATGCCACTCCCTGCCCTCCTCGACCGGCAATTAATTGTTGAATTATTCATCTGAAATCTAGACGCTGATGATGCCATATATTTCCAGGAGCAGGGCATCCCAATAAAATCGGAATATTATTGAGACTATCGGCACTTCGAAATTATAAAAATAAGAAAATTTTTAAATCTTAAAATCCAAAAACCTGCAATTAAAGACACAAGCATGTCTATCTGCAATGAGGGAGTTTTTTTGAGCTCAGGCAGACCGAAAAATCGAACGCCCCTACCTCGACACGGATGACCACTGTTGAATGGCTATCAAAAAAAACATAAGTGGACCTCTGGTTTTCTATCAGTGTCCGAATCAAGTGCTCGTCTGCCAGAGGCCGCCGACGGGTGTCCAGTATGGAGCATTCCTCCGTTTAATCCTTTTCAATAAAATCGCCCCTCAGACAAAACCCCACAATCCCATTTTCCATGGACTATGGCTCTATACAGCATGGCCACCGTCATCAACTCTCTTTTCAGCGACAGAGGTTTTCGCAGGATAAATTTCTTAACGAAATAAAAAATAAATTCCTCCCCCTCCATGAAAAAATACCGACTGAATTCATAGTCTCCCCGATCCACTCTGAAAGTCAGGAAATATTTCTCCATGAATTCATTGGCATCATCTCCGCACTGGCCCAATGAATATACGACGCTCATGTCCTCGGTGATTAGCTTATCAGGCGGAAAACAGGCTTCCTCTACGATGAAATTTCTTAAATCTAGCCATGAGCGCTCACTCATCAAAACACCCTGTCTTCGGATCTGACGATCTGATTATATTTGATAATCGCATGATCCATAATTTCGTACACATCCTTTGCCATCATAATCCAACCCACACCAGGCAAGGTCCTTCCAACAAAGGTGCCCAGTTTGTGTGTTAAGACCCATCTGAGCGTCTTCATACTTTCCAGGGTAAATGTTGGCAGTATCTTTTTCTTTAATTGGTATCTAAATGACCGATGCCACGGATGTTCCTTGTGTAGCGCCTGCTGGCTTCGCTCTTGTCGGTAACACATTAAGTCCAGAAAGCATCAGTATCAGATATTCAATATCATCAATACCCAGGCGCTCACCGACTTCTTGCATGACAATAAAAATGAATAGCTCGGCAGGAGACAAATCCCAGTGCCCATCGTAATAGTACGCGTTGCTCATATCATATTGTTAGCAAGCCTGCCTCAGCATAAGGAAGGTCGCGATAATAGCCCTCTCTGCCGTATCGATCAATCTTTTTAGCTATCCAAATAAAATATTTCCGCCAAATTATTTATCTCGAAATTTTTTGTAGTGAAGGTCAAATTCCTCCCACTCCTTTACGTCGCCTGGCAACTCGGGTCGATAAGCTCTCTCATTAAAGACAATTCACTGAAAAATCAGTTATTTATAATTTATATTTTAAAAATTTTAGACTGACTTTCCAGCGGCCCCTTCTCTCACTCATCTCTTCTCAAAATTGCCACCGTAACAAACCAACGGCATTACAAGATGTCTCACTCCCGGCAGCCAACCTCTTCATCCCGAAAAAAAACGGCGCCCACCGGGCGCCGCCTATCGGCAATCAAACTCTTCCGAGCCGACTGCCATTCACTCTATTCCACCGTCACCGCGGCAACCGACCATGGCGCAAGCGCCACTCGAACCGCTAATCAATCCTTGCGCGAATAATCGATGCCGACAAACGCGCCGCCCTGGAAGCGCTGACCAAACGCGTCGAGCGGATTCGGGCGCGACAGGACGTCCGCGGCGTAGTCTTCGGAGTTCTGCTTCGGCCGGTAGCCGAGGCGCTCGGCACCGCTGTTGTCCCACCAGCTGCGCGTGTTCGCCGACACGCCCCAGACCGTCAGGAAGCCGATGTCTTCCACTTCGATGCAGCGGTCGAGGAAGTGCATGAGGTCTTCATGGCCGAACCACGTGCTGAGCTGACGCGGCTCGGTCGGCCGCTCGAGGCAGCTGCCGATGCGCACGCACACGCTCTCGATGCCGTGCTTGTCCCAGTACATGCGCGCGAGCGCTTCGCCCCACACCTTCGACAAGCCATAGAAGCCGTCCGGGCGTACTTCGCAGTCGAGGCTCAGATGCTCGGTGACCGGGTACATGCCGATCGCATGGTTCGAGCTCGCGAACACGATGCGCTTTACGCCGTTGCGGCGCGCGCCTTCGTAGACTTCGACAAGGCCGCGCAGATTGTTCTCGATGATCTCGGGCAGCGGACGCTCAACGCTCGTACCGGCGAAGTGGATCAGCACGTCCACGCCGTTGAGCAGCCGGTCGACGACCGCCGGATCGCGCAGGTCGCCGTTCATAACGTCTTCGCCTTCGACGAGCGGCGTCAGCACTTTCGAGCCCGCCGCCGAACGCAACGGAGTACCACGCGCGACGAACGCGGCACGAACGACGGAGCCGAGCTGGCCGCCGGCGCCACTCAGGGCAATCTTCTTCATAGGGGTTCCTTTACTGCGCCGCGCGCGAGATCGAACTGGAAAACAGAGGAAGCGAGTGAAGGACGCACTACGTCGCACCCTACACTCAAGTTGTACGATAACAGACTATCAACGATGGCCGGGTTGATTTCAACCAGGCATTTACCCTTATTTTAACGATCTCAGGCTCGCCAATCCCTTTTAAAACAAAGAGATACCAGTCTTATATTTATAAGACATCATATAACTAAGTGAGTATTTCCCTACTCCATGACGGGCGTTTCCGGCCCGTCGATAAAGTCGGCAAACCGCGAGGACGATCGCGAGGACAGCCAACATGACACGCCCTCCATCCTCCCCGCGCCGTCATGCCTGCCGTCACACCATTACGCGCTCACGAGCCGATGAATTCGAGCAGGTCGGCATTGACCTTGTCCGCCTCGGTCGTGCACATGCCGTGCTGGCCGCCCGGATAGACCTTCAGCGTCGCGTCCTTGACGATCTTGGCGGTCTGCCGCCCGGCGGCGTCGATCGGCACGATCTGGTCGTCGTCGCCATGCAGCACGAGCGTCGGCACGTCGATCTTCTTCAGGTCCCCGGTATAGTCGACTTCGGAGAACTGCCTGATGCACTCGTACAGCCCCTTGATCGAGCCGGCCATGCCCTGACGCCAGAACGAATCGATCACGCCCTGCGACACCTTCGCGCCCGCGCGGTTGTAGCCGTAGAAAGGCACCGCAAGGTCCTTGAAGAACTGCGAGCGATCGTCTTCGACGCCCTTGCGAATGCCGTCGAATACGTCGATCGGCAGGCCGAGCGGATTGTCGGCGGTCTTCAGCATCAGCGGCGGCACCGCGCCGATCAGCACGGCCCTGGCGACACGCGCCGTGCCATGCCGGCCGATGTAGTGCGCGACTTCGCCGCCGCCCGTCGAATGGCCGACCAGCGTCGCGTCCCGCAGGTCGAGATGCTCGATCAGCGCCGCGAGATCGTCGGCGTAGGTGTCCATCTCGTTGCCGTCCCACGGCTGCTCCGAGCGGCCATGGCCGCGGCGGTCATGCGCGATCACGCGAAAGCCCTTGTTGCCGAGAAACAGCATCTGCGCATCCCACGCATCGGCGGTGAGCGGCCAGCCATGCGAAAACACGACCGGGCGCCCCTTGCCCCAATCCTTGTAGAAAATCGCGGTACCGTCTTTCGTCTTGATCGTGCTCATCGACTGACTCCTCAGGTTGAAGTCTGCCGTCGTCGGCAGGTGGGGATGAAACGGCTTCGGCAACGTGCATCGTAGAAGTAAAAGAATCCTCCCGCCAGCTCGCCGGCCCGCGATGTCGGGCCGGACGGATCGATCCTCGGTTGAAAACGGACCACAACCGAACCCGGGCCTTGCCCAAACGTTGCCCAATCACCCTGCTGCAGCGCGGTCGATTGCCGCAGCGCGCGTCGAGGCGCGCAAAACAGCGCACGTGCATCGATCAGTAAAACTTGATACCCATCAATAGCTTGCGCGCCCCATCGGCGTATCGCGCATAAAACAAGGCGGTTTTTTGACGCACGCCGCAGCGCAGCACGATTTGCTTCGATCACCTACGCTTGCGTCATCTGCCCAGCGCAGTGCGCACCGACAACAGTCGACGCGCGTAGTCCGCTCACGCGGCCATCACGCACCTCACGCTCATGAACTCCGCAATATCGGCATTCGATCTCGCCCGCATTCAATTTGCGTTCACCGTTTCATTCCACATCGTTTTTCCGGCGCTCAGTATCGGTCTCGCCAGTTTCATCGCCGTGCTCGAATGGCGCTGGCTACAAACAGGTAAGGCGTACTACCAAGATCTTTGCCTGTTCTGGTCGAAGATCTTCGCAGTGGCCTTCGGCATGGGCGTCGTCTCCGGCGTCGTCATGAGCTATCAGTTCGGCACCAACTGGTCGGGATTTTCGAGTTTCGCGGGGCCCGTCACCGGTCCGCTGCTGATGTACGAAGTGATGACCGCGTTCTTTCTCGAAGCGGGCTTCCTCGGCATCATGCTGTTCGGCTGGCAGCGCGTGAGCCCGCGCGCGCACTTCGGCGCAACGCTGATGGTCGCGCTCGGCACGCTGATCTCGACCTTCTGGATTCTCGCCTCGAATAGCTGGATGCAAACGCCGCAAGGCTTCGAGGTCGTCAACGGCCAAGTCGTGCCGCTCGACTGGTTCAAGATCATCTTCAATCCGTCGTTCCCGTACCGGCTCGCGCATATGGCGCTCGCCGCGTTCATCGTCGCGGGGCTCGTGGTCGCGGCGGTCGGTGCATGGCATCTGCTGCGCGGCCGGCGCGATCCGGCCGTGAAGAAGATGTTTTCGATGGCGCTGTGGTTGCTGCTGATCCTCACGCCGATCCAGGCATTCGTCGGCGATCAGCACGGTCTGAACACGCGCCAGTATCAGCCGGCCAAGATCGCCGCGATCGAAGGTCTGTGGGACACCGAAAAAGGCGGCACCGCGCTGAACCTGTTCGGTATCCCCGACATGAAGGCGGAAACCACGCGCTATGCGGTCGCAATCCCGCATCTTGGCAGCCTGATCCTCACGCATAGTTGGGATGGCGAAATTCGCGGCCTCAAGTCATTCCCGCCGCAGGACCGGCCGAACTCGACCGTCGTGTTCTGGAGCTTCCGCGTCATGGCCGGGCTCGGCGTGCTGATGATCGCGATGTCGCTCGCGGCCTGGGTGCTGCGTCGCCGCGGGCGCCTGTTCGACGCGAAGTGGTTCCAGCGCCTGTGCGTCGCGATGGGGCCGAGCGGCTTCGTCTCCTTGCTGGCCGGTTGGGTTACGACCGAAGCGGGCCGCCAGCCGTGGGTCGTGTACGGCGTGATGCGCACTTCGCAGGCAGTCTCGCCGCTGACCACGCAGCAGGTCGGCCTCTCGCTGATGACCTTCGTGGTGGTCTACTTCCTCGTGTTCGGCACCGGCATCTACTACATGCTGAAGCTGATGCGCTCGGGTCCGGCGCGGCCCGGCAGCGGCTCGCACGACGCGCCCGACAGCCTCGCCCGGCCGACGCCCGCCCAAACCGCGCGCCGTCCGCTGTCCGCCGCCGATCAGATGATCGACGCTGTCTAACCTTAGCTTCGAGAGCAAGAAAATGGACGTCACCGTCGTATGGGCCGCGATCATCGCGCTCGGACTTTTCATGTATGTCGTGCTGGACGGCTTCGATCTCGGCATCGGCATCGTCTTCCCGTTCTTCCCCGACGAAAAGGAACGCGACCTGATGATGAACACGGTCGCGCCGGTCTGGGACGGCAACGAAACCTGGCTCGTGCTCGGCGGCGCCGCGCTGTTCGCGGTGTTTCCGGTCGTCTATTCGACCGTGCTGTCGGCACTGTATCTGCCGCTCGTCTTCATGCTCGTGTGCCTGATCTTTCGCGGCGTATCGTTCGAGATCCGCGCGAAGGCTCGCCGCACGAAGCACCTGTGGGACCTCGCCTTCATCGGCGGCTCGGCCGGCGCGACATTCTTCCAGGGCATCGTGCTCGGCGCGTTCCTGCAAGGCATCCCCGTGATCGACGGTGCCTATGCCGGCAACGCGTTCGGCTGGCTCACACCGTTCAGCCTGCTGACGGGCCTCGGGCTCGTCGCGACCTATGCGCTGCTCGGCTGCTGCTGGCTCGTCGCGAAGACCGAGGGCGATCTGCAGCGCCGGCTGCATCGCGTGGTATGGCCGCTCACGCTCGTGCTGCTCGGCTTCATCGCGCTCGTGAGCCTCTGGACGCCACTGATGGACGCCGGCATCGCGCAGCGCTGGTTCCACGACGGCATCTTCCACCGTCTGCTGCCGGTGCCGTTCCTCGTCGCAATCTGCACGTTCTTCATGCATCGCGCGGTGCGCGCGCGCCATCACAACACGCCGTTCGTGCTCGCGCTGACGCTCGTGCTGCTCGGCTACCTCGGGCTACTCGTGAGCCTGTGGCCGTATGCGATTCCGTCGAGCCTGACGCTATGGCAAGCGGCCGCGCCGCGCACGAGTCAGACGTTCACGCTGGCCGGCGCGGCGGTGATTCTGCCGGTCATCGTCGCGTACACGACGATGGGTTACTGGATCTTCCGAGGCAAGGTGCGCCATGACGACCCCCATCACTATCACTGACCCCGCCGGCACCCGCGCCGCCGCGCCACGCGCACGCAGACTGCCGGGCTGGCTCTGGTTCATCGCCCTATGGTGCGGCGGCGTGGCCGGGGCGATGTCGCTCGGTTTCGCCTTCAAGCTTCTGATGAATGCGACGTTATTCGCAGTCGGATAGCCGCCTGCGAACGCGCGTCGATCCGGCCTGCATAACCTGCCGGGGCACGCGCGAAAGCGCTTAAAAAAAGGCCCGCGCGGCTCGTCTACCTAGCAAGCCGGAACCTATGCGCGAGAGCCCTGCCTTACACATCAGGTAGCGCATCGAACGATGCCGGCGAGGGAGAGGAACGAGACGGACAACGGTAAGCGACGCAGAAGCGCGGCCCGGGTATCGGGACGAAAGCACGCCGCGCAAGCCTGATGCACGAGCGCGGAATACCGGCCATGATGCGTTTCACGAGAACAGAAGCACACTATCCTGCAACGGCGGTAGCCCTCAACGGACAGGCCCGACTCGCGGAGACATCATGAAGTTTCTTGTGGCCGACGACCATGAACTGATCCGGCAAGGCGTCAAAGGCATGCTGCGCGGCTTCGATCCCGAAGCCCAGTTCGACGAAGCCGATAGCTGGGAAACACTCGCCAGCGCCGCGCGTCCCGATGCCAATCACGATCTCGCGATCGTCGATCTGCATATGCCGGGCATGAGCGGCGCAAGCTCGCTCGAAGCGCTGCTCAAGGCGAACCCGGCGCTGCCGCTCGTGGTGCTGTCGGCGGAAGAATCGCCCGACGAAATGCGCGCGGTGCTCGCGGCCGGTGCGCTCGGCTTCGTGCCGAAGCGGCAGCCCGCCAGCGTGATGCTGAAGGCGATCGAGCTGGTGCTCTCCGGCGGCGCCTATGTGCCGATGGAAGCGCTGAGCCTGCTCGGCGCACGCGATACGCCAGCGGCCGATGCCTGCGCCGGCGCGGCTTCGGGCACGGCTTCCGGCACGGGAGCTGAAACGGCCGCCGCGCTCGCCGGCATCGCCAGCCACGGCGGCGCCGCTCAGGCCACCGCACAATCCGCCGCTCAGACGCCGAGCCCGAGCCCCGCCGCGCGGATGCCGGCGCTCCAGCCGCATCAGCAGCATCTGCTGGAAAACCTCTCGCCGCGTCAGCAGGACATCATGCGGCTCGTGCATCGCGGCTGGACCAACAAGATGATCGCGCGCGATCTCGGCGTCGCCGAAGGCACCGTCAAGGTGCATCTGTCGGTGATCTTCCGCGCGCTCGGCGTGCATAACCGCGCGACAGCGATTGCGGTAATCAACGGCTGGCTCGAGGCGGGGAAGAGTTTGTAGCGACGGGGTTCGCGGCGACGGCGCTCACCGTGGCCGCGCCGGTTGCTGTCTCGTTCTGTACACCGCTGCTTGCACCACCCTTGCCGCCCTCGCCACCGTCTATGCCCGCCCCTGCACCGTCACGCAACATGGGTGCCGCCGCCGGCCGTCCCTTGTCCAGTTCCGCCTGCTGCCACAGCATTTCGAGCGTGCGCCGCAGGCGCGCCGGCGTCACCGGCTTGTGCAGCACCGGTATGCCCTGCAACACGAGCGCCGAGAGTTCCGTCGACGCCATATCGCCGGTAATCAGCAAGGTCGCGACATTGCCATGACCCGCGCGCGCGAGCGCGCCGCGCACTGCCGCCAACGCCTGCGCGCCGGTGCGGTGATTCGCGAGCTGGTAATCGCAGAGCACCGCATCGGGCACGAAGCCGTCCGCGAGCGCGGCCAGCGCCTCGGCTTCATCGCGCGCGCCGAACGCGCTGCACCCCCAACGCCGTAGCAGGCTTTCGATTCCTTCGAGAATCGAGGGGTCGTCGTCGATACACAGCACGCGCCGCTCCTGCGCCGCCGGCCCGCCCGTCACCGAGTCGTTGAGACTCCCGACGATGCCGGCCGCGTCACCCGCCTGCACCGCAAAGCGGAACACGGAGCCGCGCCCCGGCGCCGAGCGCAACTGCAGTTCGCCGCCGAGCAGATCGACGAGCCGCTTGACGGTCGGCAGCCCGAGGCCGTGCCCCTGACGCGCGTCGCGCTGCGGATTCGCGACCTGATAGAACTCCTCGAAAATATGCGCGTGCTCCTCGGGCGCAATGCCGATGCCCGAATCGCGCACCTCGATAAAACCGCCCGTCTGCCGTCCCGCGCGCCGCAAGCCAAGCCAGATCGCGCCCTCTTCGGTGTAACGCACCGAGTTCGACAGCAGGTTGCTCAGCACGCGTTCGAGCAGTACGGGGTCGTCGTAGACGACCATCGCGGTCGGCGCGATGCGCAGCGCGAGCCCCTTCGCCGCGGCCTGCGGACGATACTGGCTGCCGACCCGCTCGAACAGTTCGGCAAGCCTGAAATGCAGGCGGATCACCTGGGTCACGCCGCTTTCGAGCCGCGCGAGATCGAGCACCTGGTTGAACAGCTGGTTCAGCGCCTCGACGTTGTAGACGATGTGCCCGGCCGTCTTCGCGTGCTGCACCGGCGTCGCGGCCGGATCGTTCAGCGATGCCGCGAGCAGTCCGATCGCATGCAGCGGCTGCCGCAAATCGTGGCTCGCGGCCGCGAAAAAGCGCGTCTTCGCGAGGCTAGCTTCTTCGGCCACGCGTTTTTGCGTCGCCAGCGATTCCGCGAGGTACTGCTGATCGACGCGCGCCTGCACGACCTGGCGAAACAGCTTGCGGTAGCTCATCGCATAGACGTTGATCGCGCAGAAGAAAAACGCGAGGACGATCGCGAGAATCGTGCGGTCGAACGTATGCGAGCCGAAATGCAGCACGATCGACGGCAGTAGCAGGAACGGGATCGAGGTCGAAAAGTTCAGGAGGTCGAAACCATTCGACATGAAGACGCCGGCGGCGAGCGTCACGAGCATCACGGTATGCAGCAAGGGCAGATCGGCCTGCGAACTCTGGAACGCGAACCACACCGCGAAGCCGGGGCCGCTGTAGAGCAACACGCCGCGCAACGCATGCAGACGAATCCACTCGCGCGGCGCAACGAGTTGCGGATAGCGCCGGTTGCAGATCCATAGCGCGAGGCCCGCGCAATTGGCTAGCGCATAGAAGCCGAAACACGCGATAAAAAGCGCTGGCGACGGTATCTGCGGCCAGTAGATCGCAATGAGCACGGCCATCGAAAACCAGTGAGAAAAGAAGGCGATCGGATCTTGCGCATAGAGCACGCGCACGAGGTCTTCGTCGATGGCACGCTGGATCGGGTCGGCCCGCATCGCGCGGTCTCCTTTGTCGAACGGCGCGGCCCCGACATGGCCCAGGCGCCGATTATCCCCACCATGCGCCCGCTTCGCGAGCGCGACATTTCCCCGAACGTACGTCTACTCTTCAGACGAAAAGAAAGGAATCCGTCAGAAGGTTTACCCGGCAGTTTACCCATCAGCTAACACTTAATCCATATAGGCGCGAGCCTTGCCGCGAACCATACTGCATTCACGTTTCAGCGCGGCATTTCAGGCTTCATCCAACGCTTCGCGGCCCACCGCCGAAGCTCACCGCGCTCCTTGTCCCCACGCTGACGGAGGTTTCCATGGGCGCAGTCCCAAGCTACGAGTTCGCCCGCCAACTCGACGACGCGATCCTGCCCGACCTGTGGCGCAGACGCACCCGGCTGTCCGCGGACGAAATGGTGTCGATCGTCGAACTGGTCCGGCGCGCGTTGCGGACCTATCACCCGCTCGAATTGCAGGCGCTCGGCGAAGACAAGGAAGAACTGGTCGCTCAGTTCATCTACGCAAAGGTGCTGCGCCTCGCGCCCGGCCACACCGAAACGAGCGCCTGCGCGGACAGCGCGCCGTCGAACAGCTACGCGGTATGCGCCTATTTCCGCCGCTATCTGATCGACTGCCTGCGCAGCGCCGGCCATCAACGCAACGTCTCGATGGAAAACGAGGGCATCGAGCAGGAAATCGATCTGCATGCCCAGGCACTCGAAGATCCGGTGCAAAGCGTGCTGCTGCAATACGGCCTCGACGAAGCGCGCGTGAGGTTCGCGGCACGCGAATTTATCGAAGGGCTCGACGAGCCCGAACGGATCGTGCTGGCGGGCAGCCTCGGCTGGTGCTCGGAAAGCAAGGGCGGGCTCGCGGCGGTGGCAGCTCGGCATCGGGTCCCCTCTTATCACTATCGCGCCGTCAAACTCGGCGTCACGATGAAAAAGACGGCCGGCGCCGAGGAATTTTCCAACACGAAGATCGGCCGCTGGCTCACCGACGTGCTCGGCATCGCCATCGACATCGAAAATCGCGAAGCTATCCTGCTCGCGCTGAACCTGCTCGCCGCGGAATCGAGCGACAGCGAAATGAATGAAGTGGCCGCCTAACGGACGACATAACAGGCCACATAAAAAGCGATGGACCCGCGCATGAGCGCACGGCCGGCCAAACCACAAGAAAACCGCCCGCTCATGCCGCCCGACACGTCGCACGCTACGGTTGCGCGCCTTGCACGGCGCGCTTTTTTTGTGCGCCCATTCCACCTACGATAAAAAATCTGCTGCCGCGCGCCGTCTTTATTCCGAAGCACAGCTTCCGTTCCCCGCATCCGACTCCAGACGAGGTGGTCCTGATGAACCGCTTATCGAGCGCGCCGACGGCGCTGCAACGGCATTACGAAGTGGTCGTGGTCGGTTCCGGCTATGGCGGCGCGATCGCCGCGAGCCGCATGGCGCGCGCGGGCCGCAGCGTCTGCGTGCTCGAGCGCGGCCGCGAATTCATGGCCGGCGAATACCCGCGCACGCCCGTGCAGGGCGGCGAGCAGCTCCAGTACAACACGGCCGAGGCACAGCTCGGCTCGCCGCTCGCGCTGCTCGAAGTACACGTGAACGAGGACGTCAATGCGGTGGTCGGCTGCGGGCTCGGCGGCACCTCGCTGATCAATGCGAACGTCGCGCTCGAAGCCGATCCGCGTCTCTGGGACGACCCGCGCTGGCCGGCCGCGCTGCGCGCCGACAGCGACGGACGCGACGCAGGTTATGCGCTCGCGCGGAAGATGCTGTCGCCGTCGCCGGTGCCTGCCGATTTTGGGCCGCTGCCGAAGCTCGACGCGCTCGAAAAATCGGCGCAGGCGCTCGGCATGGCGAACCGCTTCAGCCGCCCGCCGATCACGGTCACGTTCACGAAGGGCCCGAATGCGGCCGGCGTCGAACAGCAGCGCTGCGTCGGCTGCGGCGATTGCAACTCGGGCTGCAACTACGACGCGAAGAATTCGACGCACATGAACTATCTGCCCGATGCGGTCGCGCACCGCGCACAGATTTTCACGGGCGCGGCCGTGCATTCGGTGCTGCGCGATCCGGACACGCAGCAATGGAAGGTCAACTTCCAGCTCGTCGAACTCGGCCGGGAGAGCTACGGCGCGCCCGATCTGTTCGTGCTGGCCGATATCGTCATCGTGGCGGCGGGAACGATTGGTTCGAGCGCGCTGCTGCTGCGTTCGCGCAAGGAAGGCCTGAGCACCTCGGACATGCTCGGCCGGCGCTTCACCGGCAACGGCGACGTGCTGGCCTTCGCGTACAACACCCGCGACACGATCAACGGCGTCGGCTGGGGCGAGCATGCGCCGGGCGAAATTCCCGTGGTCGGGCCGACCATCACCGGGCTCATCGACGTTCGCCAGAACGGGCCGGATGCGAAGGACGGCTACGTGATCGAGGAAGGTTCGCTGGCCGGGCCGGTCGGCGAAGCGCTGGTCGGTATGCTCGGCGCGGTCGCGCCGCTCGAAGGCGTGGACCCGGGCGGACCGCCGACGCTGCGCGAGCGGCTCTCCTACGACGCGCGCGCCATCGAGAGCCTGATACGCGGCCCGTATCACGGCGCGCTGAACCACACGCAAAGCTATCTCGTGATGGCGCATGACGACGAGGATGGCCGCATCACGATCGACGAGCGGGGACGCGCGCGCATCGAGTGGAAAAACGCTGGACGCCAGCCGCTCTTCAAGGCGATCGAGAACGTGCTGATCCAAGCCACCGCGCCGCTCGGCGGCAAATATCTGCGCAATCCGATTTCGACAAAGATTCTCGGCAGGCGCACGGTCACCGTGCATCCGCTCGGCGGCTGCGGAATGGGCGAGGACGCGGAACGTGGCGTAGTCGATCATATGGGCCGCGTATTCAGCGGCACGGCTGGCAATGCGGTACACGACGGCCTCTATGTGATGGACGGCGCGGTGATGCCGATGTCGCTCGGCGTGAATCCGCTGCTGACCATCTCCGCACTCGCCGAGCGCAATTGCGCGCTGCTCGCGAAGACGCACGGCTGGTCGATCGATTACGCGAAAGCGGGCGAGGCCGCCGCGCCGCCCGCGCAAAAAATCGGCCTGCGCTTCACCGAGACGATGGTCGGCACCTACACGCCGAAGGTGGCCGGCGAGGCGGCGACGAGCCCGATCGAATTCACGCTCACGGTCGAGTCCGACGATCTCGCCGATATGCTTGGCAATCCACAGCATCTCGCGCACACCGCGGGCACGCTGACCTGCCCCGCCCTGTCCGCGCAACCGCTGACGATCACGGACGGCACGTTCAACCTGTTCGTCGTCGACGCATCGGATGTCGACGAACGCAACATGACGTATCGCATGACGCTCAACGCGGCCGAGGGCAACACCTACTATCTGAGCGGCAGGAAGATCATCACGCGCACTTCGCCGATCAATCTCTGGGAGCAGACCAATACGCTTTACGCGGACATCCGCGCGACGGCCGACGACACCGCGCCGCCGCTCGGCACCGCGAGGTTGATCATCACGCCGGAAAACTTCCTCAAGCAGCAGCGCACGCTCGAAGTCACGCACGCGCCCGATCTGAAAACGCGCCTCGAATGGACGCTGAAGTTCGGCCGGTTCTTCGCGGGCGTGCTGTTCACCGAATACGGCGGCGTGGCCGCGCCGTTGCAGTTCTACGATCCGGCGCTGCCGCCGCGCGCGAAGCGCACGCTGCGCGCGCCGGCGCCGCAAATCAGCTGGTTCGATACGCCCGACGGCACGAGGCTCAGGCTCACGCGCTACGTCGATCCGGCCGCGGGCAAAGCCGGCAAACCGGTCCTGCTGATTCACGGCTCGGGCGTGTCGAGCCGCATCTTCTCGACCGATCTGACGCCGACCAATCTCGTCGAGTATCTGTGCGCCTCGGGCTTCGACGTCTGGCTCGTCGATCTGCGCGTGAGCATCGAACTGCCGAGCGTGCTCGTGCCGACCAATGTCGACAAGGTCGCGCGCGAGGACATTCCCGCCGCGGTCGCGAAGATTCTCGCGCTGACCGGCGCACCGAACCTGCAGGTGCTCGGTCATTGCATGGGCGGGCTCGCGCTGAGCATGTCGCTGATGCATGGGCTCGAAGGCGTACGCTCGGCGGTAATTTCGCAGGTGTCCGCGCATCCGGTGCCCGGCACGCTGCAACGGATCAAGGCCGGGCTTCATATTCCCGACCTCATGCAGCATCTGCGGATACGCGATCTGACCGCCTATACGCAGCAGGATTCGTGGCCCGCGAACCTGCTCGACGAAGCACTGCGGCTCTATCCGCTCGATCACGACGAGGGCTGCGGCAATCCGGTCTGCCATCGCGCGACGTTCCTGTATGGACTGCTCTACGAACACCAGAAGCTCAACGAAACGCTGCATGCGAACCTGCAGGAGCTGTTCGGCATTCACGACGTCGCCGTATTCATGCATCTGGCGGCGATGGTGCGGGCCGGCAAGCTCGTCGATGCGCATGGCGACGACGTGTACTTCACCGGCGCGAACGGCATGAAAGGGCTCGCGGGTATGCGCCTGCCGATCGGCTTCATTCACGGCGAGAAGAACGAGACCTATCTGCCGAAGAGCACTGAACTCACCTACGACATGCTGCGCGGCGCGTTCCCCGAGCAGCCGTATGAACGGCATCTGATTCCGGACTATGGGCATATCGACTGCATCTTCGGCAAGAACGCGGCGGTCGATGTTTATCCGGTGATCGTGCAGTATCTCAACGCGCATTGACGGCACGCATTGGCGTGCCGTCAATGCGTGCCGTGCATCGGACGATGCGCGGCGCGGCGCGCGTTTCAATTCGCCGCTGTTGCGTCGCTTCGCTTGGTCGTGCCGCTGTGTCGTGCTGCTGCGTCGTGCCTCTGCGTTATGCCGCCGTGTTGCCCCGCCTCGTCGATGCGTAACGCGTCATCCGCATGACATGGGTTCTCCTCGCGCCATCATTCCGGTATGGTTCATGTTGCGCGACGCGCGGCCCTCCCCGCTTTTTCCGCGCCACGCTTTCGTTGCGCCTTCATTCCACGCACACTCATCCACCCGCACTCTCACTCATCGCGATGAAAAAATTCTTTCTGGCCTTGTTCACCGCCGGCTTGCTCGGCAACACCGTCGCCGCGACGAACGTGCAGGCGGCCGAACTGCGCGTCATGACCTCGGGCGGCTTCACCGCCGCTTACAAGGAACTCGGGCCGACGTTCGCGGCCTCGAGCGGCAACACGCTCGACACGATCCTCGGACCGTCGATGGGTCAATCGCCCGAAGCGATTCCGAACCGGCTCGCGCGCGGCGAATCCGCCGACGTCGTCATCATGGTCGGCTATGCACTCGACGATCTGATCAAGCAGGGCAAGGTCATTCCCGGCTCGCGCGTGGAACTCGCGGATTCGCGCATCGGCATGGTCGTGCGCGACGGCGCGCCGAAGCCCGACATCAGCACGATCGAAGGGCTGAAAAACACGCTGCTGCACGCGAAATCGATCGCCTACTCGGACAGCGCGAGCGGCGTCTATATTCAACGCGAGATGTTCAAGCGGCTCGGTATCGAAGATCAGGTGAGCGCAAAAGCGAAGATGGTGCCGAAGATTCCGGTTGCCTCGGTCGTCGCGAACGGCGACTACGAAGTCGGCTTCCAGCAGGTCAGCGAATTGCTGCCGGTCAAGGGCGCGACCTTCGTCGGCAAGATTCCCGAATCGGTGCAATCGGTCACGCGCTATGCAGCAGGTATTCCGGTGAATGCGCCGCATCCGCGCGAAGCGAAAGCGCTACTCGACTATCTCGCGTCGCCCGCGGCGCAGGAGACGGTCCGCTCGACCGGGCTCGATTCGGTCTCCGCGCCCTGAGTCGAATGGCTGAATGCGCAGCGAAGCGCGGCTGAAACAACGCCGTGCTATACGGTCCCGGCCAGATGAAAACGCGAGGCCGGATGCCATAGCCGCACCGAGGTCGCGACGTTCTCGCCGACCCACGTGCGCCGCCATAGCAGCAGACACGGCTCGCCGATATCCATCATCAGATGCCGCCGCACATGGGCGTCGGGCTTTTGCGCGTAGATGCGAAACTCGGCGCGCTGCACCGGCGCGACCCGCACCATGTAGTGATTCGGCGTTTCGACCGAGAAATCCTGTTGCAGGTATTCGGGGAACACCTTCGGATTGACGTAGCGGTCCTCGTACTGGATCGGCACGCCTTCCTCGCTGTGCACGATGCACGAGTGATACGCGGGGCCGTTTGCGAGACCGAGCGCGTCGAGCGCTTCGGCGTCGTCGCCCGGTTCGAGCGTCAGCACGCGCGCCGTATGGCGATGACCGCGCGCGGCGATTTCATCGGCGATATTGCGGATTTCCAGCACCGTCGATTCATAACGCTGCGCCGCGACGAACGTGCCCGAGCCTTGCACACGCGTAAGCACGCGCTCAGCGGTCAGTTCGCGCAGCGCGCGCGACACCGTCATGCGCGCGACGCCGAATTCCTTGACCAGTTCCGTTTCGGACGGAATCAGCCCGCCCGGTTTCCAGACGCCCTCGCCGATGCGATCGAGCACATAGCGCTTGATCTGCTCATAGGCGGGCACCGCCTTGAGCGGCGCATCGCGGCCGCGGCCGACGCGGTTCCGCTCCCGCTCGTGGTCCTGCCCGTGGTGCGGGTCGTCCGGTACGGCGGACACGCCGCGCGCCTGTGTCGTTGTTTTCACTGCAAGCCTCATGGGTCGTGCGCCGGCAATACACGTCGTACACCGTGGCCGGTTCTCCGGTGGCCGGGCCCAATCTTACCCGGTTCGGCGGCGAGGCCGGACGCTCGACGCTGCGCGCCTACCAGATGAACGGCACGAAGCGGAACCGCACGCGCTTCATATAGGCCGCGTAACCGTCGAGCTGTTCGGCAAGCAGACGCTCCTCGCGCACCGCGCGCCAACCGAAGCCGAACGCCGCCACCGGCAACGCCGCGAGCCCCCACCACGAGCCGAGCAACAGCGGCGTGCCGACGAAGAACAGCAGCGCGTCCGCATACATCGGATGACGCACATACGCATAAGGCCCCGTGTCGGCAACCTTATGACCGCGGCTCGCCTGAATCTTCACGACCGGCGCCGCATAGCTATTGGCGCGAAACACGAAGCGACACAGGAAGATGCAGAGGAACACGCATAGCGCGCCGAAGCTCGCGAGCCAGAGCGGCAGCGGCGCGGACCAGCGAAAGCGCACCGCATCGAAGCCCATCAGGATCAGCCAGCCGAGCCACGCGGGCGCGACCGCGGCCATGAACAGACGATCCCAGCGGCTCTGCTGCGTCTGCACGAATGGCGCGAGCCGCTCGGCCAGCAACGCGGGATCGTGACGCGCGAGCCACACGCCGAGCCATAGGCTCAACACGGCCAGTTCGATCAGATACCACCATGCGGCCGGCCACGCGAGCGTGCCCGCCGCGCCGAACAGCAGCACGCCCATGCTCGCGAGCCACGCGAGCGATTGCAGGATCAGACGCGCGATCATGGCGATATCTCCCTTGGATCGGCTCCTTATGCAGGCGTCTTGGGCCGTCGCCGTCAGGCGGCCTCGCCGCGCGTGCGCACGCGCTCGAACACCGCGCCGATGTCGAGGTCTTCGAGATTCAGCCCGAAGCGCTCGCGCAGACAATCGGCAAGCTCGCCGGCACTGGCCAGTTGCCGCTCGGCCACGAGCCGCCCTTGTGCATCGCGTTCGTTCAACTGATCGTTAAAGAGCGTGACGCGCAGCCCCGGCAACACGCGGCACACGATCAGGTTGTGCGCGAAGATGGATTCCGGCGAGGTCGACGTGTACCAGTTCGACGTTTCGTAATCGATCCATTCGACCGGATGCAGATCGAAACGATAGACGCGCACCCAGCTTTCGTCGGGCTCCTGCATTTCGAGCGTCAGCATGTCGCGGCCGGCGTCGGCGAGACGGAACGTGCCGAGCGGCGTCGGTTGCGCGATGCCCGCGCTCAGACGCAGCGGCTCGGTCAGCGTCACGCTGCCGAAGCCGACGTCGGCGATCCATGTGTCGTTGCCGAGGTCGATGCGCAGCACCATGTGCGTGCGCGGCGGAATCGTATCGGATGCGCGGCCCCACAGCACGCGCCCGAGCATCGGCGTGATCCTGAAGCCGAGTTGCATCAGCACGTTGGCGAACAGCGAGTTCTGCTCGAAGCAGTAGCCGCCGCGCCTGCTGGCGACGAGCTTGTGCTCGATCGCTTCGAGGTCCAGCCTGACGGGGCGGCCCGTCAGCGTGTTGAGGTTTTCGAACGGAATCGCTGCCGGGTGCAGCCCGTGAAGCACCTGCAGAACTTCCAGCGTGGCCGCGCGCGGGCCCGTGTAGCCGATGCGCGCGAAGTAGCGTTCGAGATTGATGGCGTGGGGCATCGGCGTGGTTCCGGTAGAGAGGGGCGAGTTCGGCACGCGCGGGCCGCGCCTGTCTGCACGTTGCGATGCATGCTCATAGGCACACAGCACACGACACGCGGCCCGCCTCATGAAACGATCATAGCGGCTTTTTGCGTCTCTCCGGCATGGCACGGCCGAGCGGAAAGCAACGATGTCCGCGCCGCGCCCGCTACCCGCTTCCTCCCGCCGCGGCTACATGCCCTTCAACGCCGCCGTCGCGACCGACGGCACGCTGATGCCATGGCTCGACGCGAACTGCACGGCCGCACTGAGCGTCGACGTCAACGACTTCAACTGCCCCGGCGCCGATTGCGCGATATACGACGCGCTTTGCGCGGTCTGCGGATTGAGCCCCGACTGCAGCAACGAGGACGGACTCATCTGGCCGACGCTGCCGAGCCCCGACTGCAAGCTCGAATACTGGCTCACGCCCTTGCCGAGCGACGACAGCCCATCGGTAAACGCCTGCTTGTCGACCGGCGCCGCCGACGCGCCGCCGCTCGCCTGACTCGCGAACGCACCGGTGAGCTTCTGCGACAACGACTGCTGCGTGCTGCCCATCTGCGTCAACTGGCTGACCGACGGCGTGCCGCCGCTCAGCAGCCCCGCGGCCTGCTGCGCCTGGCCGGCCGCGCTCGTCATGCCCATCGCCGAGGCGAGGCTCGATTGACCGCTCAGCACCTGCTGGTTCGCGCCCACATAGCCTTGCAGCAATTGCGACACGCCGCTCGACGAAGTACTGCCGGCATTACCGCCCAGTGCATTGCCCACCGCGGCGCCGAGCCCACCGCCGGCCGAACCGCCGGTCGAACTGTCGCCGCCGCCGAGGCCGAACTGCTTCAGGCTCATCTGCGCATGCGCCGCGCCGCCCGCGAGCAGCACACCGCTCGTCAGCAATGAAACCAGAAGAATGCGTCGATTCATTTCCCTCTCCTTACGTTGGCTGTCAAATTACCCGTGCGCTTCGACATCGCGCGCTCGCGCACGTTTCGTATGACCACATAAATACGATTAAATTACATATTAATTCCTCATTCATTACGCCGTCATGCCTTTTGGGCGCAGTCCGTAAAGAGCGGCATTACACCGCAGTAATATTGATGAGAATCGTTCTCATTTATATTGACTCCTGAAATCCGAGTACGTACGATCACGCCATCTACTGCGCCGGCATCCCGGGACATCGCGCGAATTCGCACGCGGGGCAGTCGCAACGTTGATTCGATCAGTAGAAACAACATCAATAAGGATCTCGATGAAGTTTGCCCAACTCAACGGACGCCGCGCCTACGCGCGTCCTCCTTGCGACTCCTCGACACGTCCCGGTGCAACCCATCGTACGCGCCTGCCTTCGATGCGGCACGTCGCGCTCTGCACGGCCTTCGCATGGGCCTCGCTGAACGCCGGCACGGCGATGGCCGAAACCAGTCCCGACGCCACCCCGGAAGCGCCCGAAGCCGACCTGAAAATCCAGGCGGCCCAGACCGACCAGTGGACCGGCGTCTGGAACCGTCAGCAGATGCTCGGCGACATCGGCGGCCTGCGTCCGTGGCTCGGCAAATACGGCGTGACCCTCACCGTGACCGAAACCAGCGAAGTGCTCGCGAACCTGCGCGGCGGTCTCGCGCGCGGCGCCGACTACGACGGCCTCACGACCGCCACCCTGCAGATGGACACCTCGAAGGCGTTCGGCCTGCCCGGCGGCCTCTTCAACGTGAGCGCGCTGCAGATCCACGGCGCGAACCTCAGCGCCAACAAGCTCGGCACGCTCAATACGGCGAGCGGCATCGAGGCCGACGACGCGACGCGTCTGTGGGAACTCTGGTATCAGCAGTCGTTTCTCGACAAGCGCGTCGACGTGAAGATCGGCCAGCAAAGTCTGGACCAGGAATTCATCGTGAGTTCGTACGCGGCGCTGTTCCTCAACACGATGTTCGGCTGGCCCGCGCTGCCCTCGTACGACCTGCCCTCGGGCGGCCCCGCGTATCCGCTCTCGGCGCTCGGCGTGCGCGTGCGCGGCCAGATCACGCCGTCGTTGACCGCGCTGGCCGGCCTGTACTCGGGCGACCCTCTCGGCAACGACCCCAGCAACATGAGCGGCACGAACTTCAACCTGCATAACGGCGCGTTGTGGATCGGCGAATTGCAGTACGCGATCAACCAGCCGTCCGACGGTCAGATGGTCGGCGCGGGCGGCGGCGGCCTGCCCGGCACCTACAAGATCGGCGTCTGGTACAACACG
The DNA here is from genome assembly GCF_017105025.1 of Paraburkholderia sp. Ac-20336. Lineage (NCBI taxonomy): Bacteria > Pseudomonadati > Pseudomonadota > Betaproteobacteria > Burkholderiales > Burkholderiaceae > Paraburkholderia > Paraburkholderia sp. Ac-20336. Next base: position 42,842 of record NZ_JAAGPS010000027.1, read on the forward strand.
AACAGTTTCGCAGATCAGCGTTACGACAACCTCGGCCTGTCGCTCGCGAACCCGGCGTCCACCGGCGTGGCCGCGAACCATCACGGCAATTACAGCATCTACGCGGTCGCCGACCAGATGGTGTGGCGTCCGGACCCCGACGAGCCGCGCAGCCTCGGCGTGTTCGCGCGCGTGATGGGCGCCCCCGGCGACCGCAACCTCGTGAGCCTCGCGGCGAACCTCGGCATCGTGCTGAAAGCGCCGTTCAAGGGCCGCGACAACGACAGCGCCGGTCTCGCGCTGACCTACATCAAGATCGGCAATCACGTCAACGGACTCGATCAGGATACCCTGGCATTCAACGGCGGCCCGTACGGTGTGCGCACGAGCGAAACCGCGCTCGAAGCGACCTACCAGTACCAGGTCAATCCGTGGTGGCAACTGCAGGCCGACGCGCAGTACACGTTCAACGCGGGCGCCGGCCAGAACCCGAACGATCCGACGCAGCCGCTGCGCAATACGTTCGTCGTCGGCGTACGGACCCTCATCAATTTCTGATGCCGCTCGTGCCCTCTCTCCACGCAGGCATTCAGACACGCCTGCACTCACACGCAATCGGACCCGCACTTTCCATGCTTTCGCTCCTCACCGCTACCCACGCTTTGTGCTCATGCACGGAGGCCCAATCGTGAACCATCCCACGCGCCAGTTTTCGCCGCGCGCCGCGCGGGCCCGGCTCGCCGCAACCGCTGCTGCAACCACCATGGCAGCCGCTGCTGCTCTCGTGACGACCAGCGCCGCCCATGCCGAGCCGCAAGGTTTCCTCGAAACCATCAAGCACCACACGACGCTCATCAACACCGTGCCCGATAACGGCGACCAGAATCCGTACGCGGTCGTGGTCGCGCCCGTCAGCGCCGGCACCGTGAAGAAGGGCGACGTGCTGGTCGGCAACTTCAACAACTCGACGAACCTGCAAGGCACCGGCAGCACGATCGTCGACTATCACCCAGACACCCAACAGATGACGGTGTTCGCGACCGTGCCGCGCGACCTCAAGGAATGCCCGGGCGGCATCGGCCTCTCGACCGCGATGACGATGCTGAAGTCGGGCTACGTGATCGTCGGCAGCACGCCGAGCAACGACGGCACCACCGGCACCAAGGGCGCGGGCTGCCTGATCGTGATCGATCCGCAAGGCAAGATCGCCTCGACGATCTCGAGCCCGAACATCAACGACCCGTGGGGCAACATGGCCGTGGTCGATAACGGCACGAGCGCGACGCTGTTCGTCAGCAACGCGGGCTTCGGCGTCGGCGGCGCGGACGGCGAACCGCCCGTGTTCAAGCAGGCCACCGTGCTGCGCCTCGACCTCGACGTGCCGCAGGACAAGCCGCCCGTCGTGAAGAAGGAAACCGTGATCGGCAGCGGCTTCGGCGCGCAGGCCGACAAGGGCGTGTTCCTCGTCGGCCCGACCGGGCTGTCGCTGTCGGCCAATCAGAAGCTGCTGTACGTGTCCGATGCGATCGGCAACCGCATCACCGAGATCGACGATCCGCTCACGCGCGACACGAGCGCGGGCGTCGGCCGCCAGTTGACCGCCGACGGCCTGCTGCACCGTCCGCTCGCGATGACCACCGCGCCCAACGGCCATCTGCTCGTGACCAACGCGCTGAACGGCCAGGTCGTCGAAATCGATCCGGCGAGCGGCAAGCAGCTCTACGCGCGCTGGATCGACACCGACAAGGCGCAATCGCCACCGGGCAACGGCGACCTGTTCGGCATCGCGATGACGCCGGAAGGCGACGGCTTCTACTACGTCGAAGACGACGTGAATACGCTGGTGCTCGCGAAGTAAGCCACGCGCGTCGGCCCCCTTGAAAACGAAGTGACCATGACAAACGATCAACCCCCAAAGCCGCAGCGTCCGCAACGTCCGTCGCGGCGCGGCTTTCTGAAGGCGGGCGGTGCGGCGGTCGCGGCCGGCGCGTCGCTCGGCGCCGGCCTCGCAAGCTCGCAGGCCGCGTTCGCCAAAGCGCCCGCGCCTAGCACCGCGAACGCGCAGAGCACCGATCCGCAGCTCGCGGTCGAGCCGTTCTACGGCGCGCATCAAGGCGGCATCACCACGCCGCAGCAGAGCCACACCTATGTCGCCGCACTCGATCTGACCACCGGCAAGCGCGACGACGTGATCGCCTTGCTGCGCGCGTGGACCGAAGCGGCCGCGCGCCTCACGCAGGGCAATACGGCCGCCGCGCTGCCCACGGGCGACGCCGGCGACAACCAGGCCGCGCCCGATTCCGGCGACGTGCTCGGCCTCGGCCCGAACGGCCTCACGATCACGTTCGGCTTCGGCCCCGGCCTCTTCACGAAGGACGGCCAGGACCGTTACGGGCTCGCCTCGCGCCGCCCCGCCGCGCTCGTCGATCTGCCGCGCTTCAACGGCGATCAGCTAGTCAACGAGAAGACCGGCGGCGACCTGTTCATCCAGGCCTGCGCGAACGACGCGCAAGTCGCGTTTCACGCGGTGCGCCAGCTGTCGCGCCACGCCTACGGCGTCGCGACGATGCGCTGGGGCCAGGCCGGCTTCCTGTCGGGTCCGCGCGGGCAGACGCCGCGCAACCTGATGGGCTTCAAGGACGGCACCAACAACCCGTCGACCGCGAAGCCGGAACTGATGAACCAGTTCGTGTGGGCCCGCGCCACCGACGACGCGCCGTGGATGGAAGGCGGCACCTACACGGTCGTGCGGCGCATCCGCATCACGCTCGAACACTGGGACAACACCGAGCTCGGCTTCCAGGAGCAGGTGTTCGGCCGCCACAAATACAGCGGCGCGCCGATCGGCAGCAAGCACGAGTTCGACCCGGTGGACCTGAAGGCCGAGGACAAGGACGGCAATCCGGTGATTCCGGAGAACTCGCACGTGCGTCTGTCGAATCAGGCGAGCAACAACGGCGCGCAGATTCTGCGCCGCTCGTATTCGTACAACGAAGGCACGAACTTCTATATCGAGCGCTGGCCGCCATGGCGCCAGGAAACCGAGTACGACGCGGGGCTGATTTTCATCGCGCACCAGAGCGACCCGCGTAGCGGCTTCATCCCGATCAACGAACGGCTCGCGAAGTTCGACATGATGAACCAGTTCACGACCCACGTCGGCAGCGCGATCTTCGTCGTGCCGCCGGGGGCGAAGCCGGGTTCGTATGTCGGCGCGGGGCTGTTCGAGACGTGATGCGCGCACGGACTCCCGCGCAATATCCATCAGACATCCGAAGCAAACGAAGCACGCCGGTCGCCTGGCGACCGGCCCACTCAACATAATCAGAACGGAATTCCGCAACATGGCTCATTCCTGGTTTGCCACCCGCCTGCGCGCGCTCGGCAGCGTGGCCGCGCTCTCGCTCACCGCTTTCGCGACGCTGCCGTCGGCGGCACACGCGGCATCGATCACGCTCTATAACGCGCAGCACGAGCAGGTCGTCAATCTGCTCGCCAAGGACTTCGAGAAGCAGTCCGGCATCTCGGTGAAAATCCGCAACGGCGAAGGCCCGGCGCTCGCCGCGCAGATCGTCGCGGAAGGCACGGCCTCGCCCGCCGACGTGTACTTCACCGAGAACTCGCCGGAGCTGATGCTGCTCGAGGAAAAGGGCCTGCTCGCCAAAACCGACGCAACGACGCTCGCGACCGTGCCCGCGCGCTTCAATTCGCCAAGCGGCGCATGGGTTGCCGTGACCGCGCGCGAAAGCGTGCTCGCCTACAACACGGCGAAGCTGCAACCGGCGCAACTGCCGCAGTCGGCGCTCGATCTCGCGAAGCCGGAATGGAAAGGCAAGGTCGGCATCGCGCCGAGCGACGCCGACTTCCTGCCGCTCGTGAGCGCCGTGCTCGCGCTGAAGGGCGAAGAGCAGACGCTTGCCTGGCTCAAGGGCCTGAAAACCAACTCGCAGATTTTCGACGACGACGAAGGCGTGGTCGCCGCGGTCAATCGCGGCGCGGTCGCGACCGGGCTCATCAACAACTACTACTGGTCGCGTCTGCATGCGGAGATCGGCGACGCGAAAACACGCAGCGCGATCTATCACTTCGGCCACGGCGACGTGGGCGCGCTCGTCAACGTATCGGGCGCGGGCGTGCTGAAGTCGGCGCACAACGCGGACGGCGCGCAGAAGTTTCTCGCCTATCTGGTCGGCGAGCGCGCGCAGCAGTTGATGGCCAATAGCCACGTGATGTTCGAGTATCCGCTGCACGCGGGCGTTGCGCCGGACCCGGCGCTCAAGCCGTTCGCGGAACTGACGCCGCCCGCGCTGACGATCCAGCAACTCGGCGACGATAGCCAGGCCGGCAAGCTGCTGCGTCAGGCGGGCCTGCTGTAAATGAGCGAAGCACTGTCAGCCGGTCCGCCGGCTGTCTCCCCGCCTCCGGCGCGCATGCGTTCGCGCGCGCCGCGCGGTCTGTTCGCGGCGGCGGCACTCAGCGCTTTGCTGGTGCTGCTGCCGATTGCGTTTACGTTCTGGCGTGCCGCGAGCTTCGGCATCGGCGAAGCGCTCGATCTGATCTGGCGGCCGCTCGTCGGCGAACTGCTCGTCAACACGTTGCTGATTGCCGTTGCGACCACGCTCGTCTGCGCGGTGCTCGGCACCGCGGCCGCGTGGTTCGTCGAACGCACGTATCTGCCGGGACGCCGCGCGTGGGCCGTGCTGTGCGCCGCGCCGCTCGCGATGCCAGCCTTCATTTCGAGCTATGCCTGGGTGTCGCTGAGCGAGAACCTGCAGGACTTCAACGGCGCGCTCCTCGTGCTGACCTGCGCGTATTTTCCGCTCGTCTATCTGCCGGTTGCTGCCGCGCTGCGCGGCATGGACCCGGCGCTCGAAGAAAGCGCGCGCTCGCTCGGCTGCAACCGCTGGACCAGCTTCATGCGCGTCGTGTTGCCGCAACTGCGCCCCGCGCTGCTCGGCGGCATGCTGCTCGTCGCGCTTGGGGTGCTCTCCGAATTCGGCGCGTTTACGCTGCTGCGCTTTCGTACCTTCACGACGCAGATCTACGCCGAATTCCGCACCGGTTTCGACGGCGGCGGCGCCTCGCTGCTCGCGTGTCTGCTCATCGTCATCTGTCTCGCCGTGCTCGCGTTCGAGTTTCGCGTGCGCGGCGCGGCGCGCTACGAGCGCGTCGATCGCGGCACGCGCCGCGCGGTGCTGCGCTATGAACTCGGCGCATGGCGCTGGATCGTCGTCGTGGGCTTCGCGCTGCTCACGCTCGCGACGCTCGGCGTGCCGCTCGGCATGATCGGCTTCTGGCTCACGCAGCCGGGCGCGGCTGCCGTCACGCCCGCCGACGTATCGCCGGAACTGCTGTGGAACGCGACGCTGTCGTCGCTCGGCTTCGGCCTCGCCGCCGCCGCGCTAACCACGCTGCTCGTGGTGCCGCTCGCGTTTCTGCTGGTGCGCTATCCGACGCGTTGCGCGACGCTGTTCGAGCGCAGCGTGTTTCTCGCGCAAGGCGTGCCGGGACTCGTGATCGCGCTCGCGATCGTCTCGCTCGCGGTGCATGCGCTGCAGCCGCTCTATCAGAGCGCGACGCTGCTGGTCGTCGCGTATGCGATCCTGTTCATGCCGGTCGCGCTCGTCAGCGTGCGCGCCGCGTTCATGCAGGCGCAGCCGCGTCTCGAGGAAACCGCGCGCGCACTCGGCCTGAACTGGCCGCAAACGCTCCTGCGCGTGATCCTGCCGCTCGCCGGTCCGGGCCTCGGTGCGTCGGCGGCGATGGTGTTCATCTCGGTCGTCACCGAACTGAACGCGACGCTGCTGCTCTCGCCGCTCGATACGCAAACGCTCGCGACCCAGGTCTGGGCCGACACCTCGACGATGGCATTCGCCGCGGCCGCGCCGTACGCGGCGCTGCTCACGGGCATTTCGCTGCTCGCCTCGGGACTGCTGTTCGCGCTGTTCGGCCGCTCGGCCCTGCTCGGCGAGCGCGCTTGAACCATGTGAGCCATCGCCGGCCTTTATCTTCGGACTCCATCGGATTTTCATGAGCGAACTTCGTATCCGCGGACTGCGCAAATCGTTCGACGGCCACCCGGTGCTGCACGGCATCGATCTGTCGGTCGAGCGCGGCACCCTGCTCGCGCTGCTCGGTCCGTCGGGCAGCGGCAAGACGACGCTGCTGCGTCTGCTGTGCGGCTTCGAGCGCGCGGACGGCGGCAGCGTCGAGATCGACGGACGGCGCGTGGCCGGCGACGGTCTACACGTGCCGTCGGAACAGCGCCGCATCGGCTACGTGCCGCAGGAAGGCGCGCTGTTTCCGCATCTGTCGGTCGCGGACAACATCGTGTTCGGCCTGCCGCGCACGCAGCGCCACGCGCGCCATCGCGTCGCCGAACTGCTCGAACTCGTGGGCCTGCCGGCGCATTTCGGCGAGCGCGCGCCGCAGCAATTGTCGGGCGGTCAGCAGCAGCGCGTCGCGCTGGCCCGTGCGCTCGCGCCGGCACCGACGCTGGTGATGCTCGACGAGCCGTTCTCGTCGCTCGACGCGGCGCTGCGCGTCGAGACGCGCCAGGCGGTCGCGAGCGCGCTCGCCGCAGCGGGAGCGACGGCGGTGCTGGTTACGCACGATCAGTCCGAGGCGCTGTCGCTCGGGCATGAAGTTGCGGTGCTATGGAACGGCCGGCTGATCCAGACCGCGACGCCCGAAGCGCTGTACCGGCGGCCCGTGACGCGCGAGCTTGCGTCGTTCGTCGGCGAGGCGGTGTTGTTGCCGGGCGTGGCGCAGCAGGACCGCGCGAGTTGCGAGCTTGGCGATCTCACGCTGGCCGCGCCGCTCGCGTCCAGCGGCCATGGCGCGGTCGACGTGATGCTGCGGCCCGAGCAGATCCGCCTGCTGCGTGCCGGCGAAGCCGCGCGTGACGGTGCCGCGCATGATGCGCTCGTCACCGAGGTGATCTTTCAAGGGCAGGACGCGAGCGTCGCGCTGCAATTGCAGTCCGCCACGCGGACGATGGTGCGCGCACGCGTGCCCGGTTATCTGTGTCCGCAGCCGGGGGAACGGGTACGGCTAACGGTCGAGGGCGAGGTGACGGCTTATCCGCGTGATTAGGTAAGGCTGCGTATAAAGCGCCACCTGCAAGAGCTACCTTAAGGGCTACATATAAGGCACGGCGTAAAAGGTCCGCGCGGAACCGCGCCCTAGCGCAACGACAGATCCTGCACCATCTGCTGCGCCAGATAATCGCAGGTCGGCCGGTCCGATTTCGCGCTACGCGCGACCACGATTTCGAGCGGTGCGATCTTCGGCAGCCCTTGCGCCTCGCCGAGCATCGCGAGCCGCGGCGGCACGCTGCAACGCGTCAGCGCGATCACCGACAAACCCGCGTCGACGGTCGCGACGAGCCCCATCAGGCTCGCGCTGCTGAACGCCGCGCGATAGCGGATACGCGCGCCGTCGAGCGCGGCCAGCGTGTGCTGACGCGCGACGCAGCCCGGCTCGTAGAGTCCCACCGGCAACGGCGACGCCTTCAGCACCGCCGTATCGGCCGACGCGCCCACCCACACCATCGGCTCGCTGCGCACGAATTCGCCGCGCAGCTTGCGGTCGCGCGTGACGAATGCGAGGTCGATCTTGTTGTCGGCGAGCATCGGCGCAAGCGCGGTACTTTGCGCGCAGACGATCTCGATCTCGACGCGCGGGTACAGCGTCGCGAAACGCCGCAACACCGGCGAGAGCAAGGACGACACGTAATCGTCCGGCGCGCCGAGCACGACGCGCCCGGTCACCTCGGGCCGCACGATCGCCGCCCACGCCTCTTCCTGCAACGCGAGCGCGCGCCGCGCGTATTCGAGCAGCGTATTGCCGGGCCGCGTCAGCGACAGGTTGCGCGTGTTGCGCGCGAACAGCGTCGTGCCGAGCATCGCTTCGAGCCGCTTGATCTGCATGCTGACGGCCGCCTGCGAGCGATGCACGCTCGCCGCCGCCTTCGTGAAGCTGCCCGCTTCCACGACCGCGACGAAGCTGCGCAACAGATCGACGTCGAATTCAGGGTTCACGATTTATCAATCCAGCTTATGGGATTGCTCAATTTAATTCGTTTGCGATGAGGCCGCAAGCGGCGCAATACTCGGGCTCATCACCCTGGTTCACGACCCTATGGAGCCGCTTCGCATGTCCCTCAGCCAACGTCAACAAGGCGCGCTCGCGCTCGCGAGCGGCGGATTGCTGATGGGCACGCTCGGCGTGTTCGTCGAGGAAGCGCGGCTCGATGCGCTCACGCTCGTGTTCTTTCGCTGCCTGTTCGGCTTTCTGTCGCTGGCCGCGTATTGCGCATGGCAGGGCTTTTTCACGCGCGCGCAGTTTACACGCCGCACGGTCGCGCTTGCGCTGATTTCAGGCGTACTGATGGTTACGCAGTGGGTCGGTTTCTTCGATGCGATTCATCGCACGAGCATCGCGGTCGCGACAGTCGTGTTTCATGTGCAGCCGTTCTGGGTCGTGCTGATCGGCGCGGCGCTTTTCAACGAGCGGCTCGGCGCGGACCGGCTCGGCTGGATCGCCACCGCGTTCGTCGGACTCGTGCTCGCCTCGGGCGTCGCGGCCAGCGGCAACCTGCAAGGCCACACGAGCTATCTGATCGGTCTCGGCGAGGCGCTGTTCGGTTCGCTGCTGTACGCGAGCGTCACGCTGATCGCGAAGAGCCTTGGTGAGTTGCGCCCGCATCTGCTGACGCTCGCGCAGTGCGCGGTCGGCGTGGTGTGCCTGCCGCTTATTGCACCGCTCATCGCGCCATTGACGCTCGCGCATATCGGCCCGTTGCAATGGTTCTGGCTGATCGGCATGGGCGTGCTGCATACGGGGCTGTCGTACGTGCTGATCTACGGCGCGCTGCCGAAACTGAGCACGCCTGTGATCGCGGTGCTGCTGTTCGTGTATCCGCTCACCGCGATCGTCGTCGATGCGCTCGTGTATCACCGCGCGCTGTCGCTGCCGCAACTCGCGGGCATGGTGCTGATCGTCGCGGCGAGTCTCGGCGTCAATCTCGGCTGGCCGTTGCTGTCGCTCTTGCATTCGGGCGGGCGGCGGCCTCACGCAGAGTGAGGCGCGCCAGCCTCGCCGTCGCCAGCCGCCGCGCTCGTGCCACCCCGCCGCCGCATCGGCTTCGCATGCCGCTCGATCAGGCGCGGCAACAGGCAGAACGCGCACAGCAGCGCGCCGATCACGATCCGCGTCCACCACGAACTGAGCGTGCCGTGCGTGCGTGTGGTACGTGCCATTCATGCCGCGGTCCGGCTGCCCCGCTTCAAATGCGGATGGGATCATGGACCTCGCTCGCCTGGCAAGGCGCGGGTCGGCAGGCTCAGGGGCTCGCCGACGAAAAGAGACCGCCCGCTGCCGAAGCAGCCCGGGCGGTCAGGTAGCACCACTGGAGAAACCGGTTCGCTCTGTCCGTACTGCGCGCCTCCCGTGCGCCGGCCGTGGCATCGTCCGGCGCCGGTCGGTGAGCGGGGAACGCCGTCGCGCTCCCGCCCATGTCGCGTCAGTATTTACGCTTCGGCAGCGTCTCCGCGGCCACGCTCATCGGGAACACGGTCTCTTCCGTGACGATGCGCTTGGGCAACTGCTTGCCGGCCACGATGTCCTTCACGGCCGTCATCAGCTGCGGCCCGAGCAGCGGGCTGCATTCGACGTCGACGTTCATCTTGCCCCCGGCCATCGCCTGGAAGCCGCCCTTGGTTGCGTCGAACGACACGACGGCGATGTCCTTGCCCGGATGCATGCCGGCTTCTTCCATCGCCTGGATCGCGCCGAGCGCCATGTCGTCGTTATGCGCATAGACGACGTTGATCTTGTTGCCGTAGGTCTTGGCGAACGCTTCCATCACCTGCTTGCCGCCGGCGAGCGTGAAGTCGCCGCTTTGCGACGCGATGATCTTGAACTTCGGATCGTTCTTGATGACTTCCATCAGACCCGCATGGCGATCGTTGGCCGGCGCCGAGCCGACCGTGCCCTGCAGTTCGGCGATATTGATCGGCCCCTTGTCGTTCTTGTAGTGCTCCTCGAGCCAGCGGCCGCCGCGCCGTCCTTCTTCGAGGAAGTCCGAACCGATCATCGTCACGTAGAGCGACGGGTCTTTCACGTCGACGTTGCGGTCGGTCAGGATCACCGGAATGTTCGCGGCCTTCGCTTCGCGCAGCACCGGTTCCCAGCCCGATTCGACGACCGGCGAGAACGCGATCACGTCGACTTTCTGCGCAATATACGAGCGGATCGCCTTGATCTGGTTTTCCTGTTTCTGCTGTGCGTCGGAGAATTTGAGCTTGATGCCGGCATCCGCCGCCGCTGATTTCACCGATTCGGTATTGGCCGTACGCCATGCGCTTTCCGCGCCGACCTGTGCGAAACCGAGCGTAATCTGCTTGCCTTCGGCATGAGCGCCGGACGTCGCCAACGTCAGCGCACCGAGACTCGCGGAAAGTGCAAGCGCGCCCAGAGCGCGACACGCGGCACGTCGTCTATTCGCCATGACTGTCTCCTGATTGTTGTGTAGACGACCCGGCGACCTGTCCAGCCCTCGCGGCCCTCACGGTGCGCGGATCGTGATGTAGCGTACTGTGCGACGCGTTAACCGTCCAATCATATGATTCGCGTCGTCGATATCAATTTTGGTATAGCGCGCGGGTCGGTGTATCGAGTCGGCGCACGGTCATTCGCGGAATTACCGTGGCGCGACTCCCGGCACGATCCAGCGAAACGTCAGATTGATGCGCTCGCCGCTCACGCCCGGCTCCTTCGGCACCCGGTGGCGCCACTCGGCCTGCGTGTCGCCCTTCATCACGAGCAGGCTGCCGCCCTTCAGCGAGAACGACTGCATGCGGCCGCTGCGGTTGTGCCGCAGATCGAACGTGCGCGCGACGCCGAGACTGACCGACGCGATCACCGGCCGGCTGCCGAGTTCGCGCTCGCGGTCGGCGTGCCAGCCCATGCTGTCGGTGCCGCTGCGGTAGCGGTTCAGCAGCACGCTGTTAAAGCGCACGCCGCTCGTCGCCTCGGCGGCGGCCTTCAGTTCGGCGACCGCGGGCGTCCACGCTTGCGGCACGTTGCGGATGCCCGAGTAGACGTACACGGCATCCGGCTCGCCTTGCCACGCGGTCAGACGCGGCAACGCGACACGGCCGGCCGCCGTGCCCATCATGTCCTGGCGCCACTCCACCTCGCCGATCAGCCGCGCGAACCGTTGCGCGGCATCGGCCGGCGCGAGCCAGTCGGGATACCAGTCGACGTCGGGCGTCGGCAGGTCGTCGAAAAGATCCGTCATTGGTCGGTTCGGCTTCGAGTTGAATGCGGGCGGGTGCATGAAAACCCCGGCTATTATGGCGGCAAGCATGACGACAACGCGTGCCCGCCGACGCCCGCGCCTTGCTCTGTCATTCGACGCGGTATGCCGCGCCCTTCCCCGGCTCGTTTTCCTTCGCACGGAGCAGGCTCATGATTCTTTCCGACCAGGCGCTCGATCAGCTCTTTCGCGAAGCGCGCACGCACAACGGCTGGCAAAACAAACCGATCGACGATGCCGTGCTGCACCAACTCATCGAACTCGTGCTGCTCGGCCCGACCTCGGCCAATTCGAGCCCGGGCCGCTTCGTGTTCGTGAAGACGCCCGAAGGCAAGGAAAAGCTGCGCCCGGCGTTATCGGCGGGCAATCTCGAGAAGACGATGGCCGCGCCGGTCACGGTGATCGTCGGCACGGATATGGCGTTTTACGAGTATCTGCCGAAACTCTTTCCACATGCGGATGCGCGCAGCTGGTTCGTCGGCAACGAGCGCGCGATTGCCGATACCGCGTTTCGCAACTCGACGCTGCAAGGCGGCTATCTGATTCTCGCGGCCCGGGCGCTCGGCCTCGATACGGGTCCGATGTCGGGCTTCGATGCGGCCAAAGTCGACGCGGTGTTCTTCGCGGGCACGACCGTGAAGGCGAACTTCCTGATCAATCTCGGTTACGGGGATGCGTCGAAGCTGTTCCCGCGCAGCCCGCGTTTTTCATTCGACGAAGCGGCGCGGATTGTTTGAGGCGCGAGGCGCGTTGAAGCATTTGTTGTGAGCGTGTGCGCTGTGAGCACGTGTGTTGTGGCGCGCTGCGGTATGTCGCTGTTGCATGGCCGTTTGTCGCTGTGAGCGGACGACGTGTCTCGCGCATGGTGCGGCGCGCAAAGCGACGACACAGCGGACGGCGGGGCGAGTAGCGCTTCGTGCACCGTTGATTGGCCTCGCTCAGGTCATCATCGCGATATAAAACACCACCGTGCCGATCAGCGCGCCGACGAAGCAGAAGCCTTCGTCGGCTTCGTCGCCGCTCGAGCGCAGCCATGCGCCGACCGCACCGAACAACCCCGCGATACCGAGCGCGACGCTCACCATCACCACATAGAACAGCGCGTCCTTGCCCAGCTGCGAGAAGTCGATGTCGCGCACGCCGAGGTAGAGTGCGATTGCCATCAGCGAGATGCCGACCAGCGGCAGCATCACGTGACTGCCCTCGTGCCCGACGCGATGTACATGATGAGGATGCGCGTGGTGCACATGGTGGAACAGGTGGCCCGATTTGAGCAGCTTCATGGTGCGTCCCCCCCGACCGATCTCTTTCCCGGCGACAGAACCAGTCGTGACCGCCCCGCGCGACCCACGCGGCAAGCTCTGCCGTGACCTTGCAATGCCGCTGCCGTGACCGGAGACAGACTGGTTTGTTTCAAGAATAGTCCACGCGCGAATACAATTCAAAGCCCATTTAATTAGCTTGCCTGGACATTAAAATGCGGCGCGGGTGGGCATACGAATGGCCGGTCGTCGGGTATTTAGCGAGCCCGTGTCTGTAGATGTGCCGTGGAGATAGATGCCCTGAACATATCGCGAAGCGGTGCCGGGCATATGTGCCGCGTGCCGCAAGGGCACATGCTTCGCTCATGATCGGCCGAGGATCCGCCCATGATTTGCACGGCTTTCGCGACTTCGGCAAAGGCTCGAACATGCCGGTAGAATGATTCGCCGCGTTCGCGAAGCCTATGCGTGTGCCGCCCGCCAACCGATTGCCGCCGCGCCTTCGTCCCCTTCCCGCCTCGATCTTCTCTATGCGTCTTTCATCGTTTCTAGTTCGCCTGATCCTGATTGGCATCCTGATGCATCTCTACGTCGGCGTGCGCCTGATTCCCGCTCTGCCGATCGACACCGCCGACCGCTGGCTGTGCGTGCTGTGGCTCGTCGCTTCGGTCTTCCTGATCCCTCTCGGCATGATGGCGCGCCGCATCAAGCGCCAGCCGCTCGGCGACCGGCTCGCGTGGATCGGCTTGCCCGCAATGGGCTTCTTCTCGTCGCTGCTCGTGCTGACGTTTGCGCGCGACCTCGTGCTCGCTTCGCTGCTTGCGGTCGATGCGATCTGGCCGAACACATTGGCGCTCGCGCATTGGCGCGCCGGCTCGGCGGCGGCCGTGCCGGTACTTGCGTTGATCTCGACGCTGATCGGCTTCTTCAACGCGCGCCGTCGCGCGCGCGTGGTAACGATCGACGTGCCGATCAACGATCTGCCGCCCGCGCTCGAGGGCTTCACGATCGTGCAGATCAGCGACATCCACGTCGGCCCGACGATCAAGGTGCGTTACGTCGACGCCATCGTCGATGCGGTGAACCGCTTGAAACCCGATCTGATTGCCGTGACCGGCGACATAGTCGACGGCAGCGTGCCGCGACTGAGCCGACATACGCAGCCGTTGTCGCGACTCACTGCACGGCATGGCGCGTTTCTCGTCACGGGCAATCACGAGTACTACTCCGGTGCGAACTCGTGGATCGACGAATTCCGTCGCCTCGGCCTGAACGTGCTGCTCAACGAACACGTCGTGGTCGATCACGAAGGCGCACGCGCCGTGATTGCCGGCGTCACCGATTACTCGGCGGGCCATCATGATCCCGCGCATCGCAGCGACCCGGTTGCGGCGCTCGCCGGCGCGCCTCGCGACGTGCCGCTCAAGGTATTGCTCGCACACCAGCCGCGTTCCGCCGAAGCCGCCGCGGCGGCCGGCTTCACGCTGCAGCTATCGGGCCACACGCACGGCGGCCAGTTCTTCCCGTGGAATTTCTTCGTGCGATTCCAGCAGCCGTTCACGGCGGGCCTCGCGCGCCTGAACGGACTGTGGGTCTACACGAGCCGCGGCACCGGCTATTGGGGACCGCCGAAGCGGCTTGGCGCGCCTTCTGAAATCACACGTTTGCGGCTCGTGCCGGGTGGGCCGGGTTGAGTTCCGGGTAAGGCTCGTCGAATCGTGCCGCATCGGAGCGCATGAGCACATGCCAGCGGATGAAATAGCAAGCTAAAAAAAGCAAAACGTAATGCACGGGGTGAGCGTTATTCTCGAATACCCGGACGGTATTGTTCAATGAACAGCGTCAATATTCGGAGTCGCAACTAATATCGCCGCCTCTTCACAACGCCACCGCCAATACCTGGTTGAAAGCCGTTGCGCAGAACCTGTACCGTGCGTTCGAGGCTTGACCAGGCGTTGTGCAACCGCCTAAAATTCGCCCACTTCAATTAACCGGAACCACGATCTTGGACAGTAGCAGTAGTACTTGCCGAGCTTCGCTTCGCCCGATCGCCTGATCGGCAGGATTTCCGCGTCAGTCTTTCTGTCGCCGTCCTGCTTCCTGGCTCGACGGCGCACGTCGCTTTTTTTCGCTCACTTTTTGTGTTGCCCGTGCAGCGCGCTTGCGTTCGCGTGCTTTGCCATGCATGACTACGGTCGTCCTTCAAACCGGCGACGGTAGACGACGCGCGGCTGTCACGCGTAGGCTTCACACTGCGCCAACCGCGCGGCAACCACACGCCAACCTTTCTGAACGATGACACTCGATTTCTTCCTGCGGCTTCTCACCGCGTTCGCCTGCGGTGTCGCCATCGGCCTCGAACGGCAGATACGGCAGCGCAATGCCGGACTGCGTACGATCACACTGGTCGCAAGCGGTGCGTGCCTGTTCGTGACGCTCGGCGTGCTGACCGGCAACGGCGTGAGCGGCATTACGCAGATCGCCGCCTATGTGGTGTCCGGCGTCGGCTTCCTCGGCGGCGGCGTCATCATGCGCGACAAGGGCTCCATTCAGGGGATCAACACGGCAGCCACGCTGTGGTGCTCAGCGGCGGTCGGTGTGTTGAGCGGCGCGGGACATTACGGGCCGGCGCTCGCGGGCACCGTGATCGTGCTGCTGACCAACACCCTGCTGCGCGAAGTCAGCCGCATGATCAACTCGACGCCGGTTTCAAACGCCGATCTCGTGCGCGAGTACATGCTGACGATCGTCTGCCTCGAAGCCGACGAGATCCACATTCGCACCGCGATCTCCAACTCGATGTACTCGGCGCCGCTGTCGTTCCAGAGCTTGATGAGCGAAGATGTCGAGAACGAATCGGGGCGCATCCGCGTAACGGCGACGCTCAAGATGCATCCGAAGGATCAATCGAAGCTCGAACAGATGGCAAGCCGCCTCAGCATGGAAAAGAGCGTCTCCAGCGTCAGCTGGACGGCCCGGGAAGTGGAGCCGACCCCCGAGTGAACCGCAGCGCGTCGATCCCCTTTATTGGCGCGCATCGTCTACACTTAACTTGCTGAAGATTCAGACAATGTTAATTCAGTGTCCTGAACATGGACTGTCCCATAACCTTCGACTAAGCTCTATCACCGTGATTTTTTCACACTCAACCATGGAGTCTCGAATATGGAACACGGCGTCATTGCATGGCTCATCATCGGCGCGATCGCAGGCTGGCTCGCGGGTGTACTCG
Organism: Paraburkholderia sp. Ac-20336; assembly: GCF_017105025.1. Taxonomy (NCBI): domain Bacteria; kingdom Pseudomonadati; phylum Pseudomonadota; class Betaproteobacteria; order Burkholderiales; family Burkholderiaceae; genus Paraburkholderia; species Paraburkholderia sp. Ac-20336. Next base: position 58,638 of record NZ_JAAGPS010000027.1, read on the forward strand.
TCAGAGGCGGCGGCTTCGGTCTGATTGTCGACATCATCGTCGGGATTGTCGGCGCGTTCATCGGCGGATGGCTCGCCGGCGTACTGCATATCTCGCTCGGCGGCGGCTGGATCGGCTCGATCATTACCGCCGTGATCGGTGCGGTCATTCTGCTGTTTATCATCCGGCTCATCCGACGAGGCTCTTGAGCCAGGCATCTGATGTCCTGAAGCGCCAGCTGGTTTTTCTCGCTGGCGCTTTTTCTTTTCAGAGCCAACGGGCAGGCGAATCGCTTCGGGATGGGGGCCGGCTTGCTGTATGCGAAGGACAAGCCGGTTGCGATAACTTGCGAATTCGCTGAATACCTGCATTGGCCAATAGCGTGACTGATGTGCTGGTAGCGAACGCAACCTTACCAGTAGCCAGTAGATCGACTATCGAGTCCTGTAGGACTTCAGAACAAATTTCCTGGCAGGCATCGAAAGGTGCATAGACAAAATCAGTCAACAACCAATACGAATGAAGTACAGATAGTTCGGGATGCGTTGCAGGTCGTGACGTTTACGCGGTCCGCGTGTACTGCGTGCTGTTTGCTGCATGCCTCACGCGAGCCATGTGGCCGAGCGTACTGAAACGAGTGCGTGCTCGAGTGCTGGCCTGCCGAGTCGTTCGAAGAGTTGCGCCAGATCGTCACAAGCGTGCTCGCTAACGTTGCACCAGCAAGGTTGAAGGACATTGCATAAGCAGAGCGTTCTACTTCGCTGCACACATATATCACAAAGCGATGTATTTCGAGCAAAACGCATATTCAATGTAAATATCACGTCAAAGCATGCTCCACGTGTCTCCACGCCTCCTCTGTACAGGCTTATGATGTACCAACCGAGACCTTACGCATCACGAGTGTCCAATCCAGCATACGCCGGTTTTTCCGCTTCACGGCCGGGGGATTGTGGAGAACGCGGGCGGCATGACGCCCGGGTCCGTTCGAACGCTGCGGCTTCGGGATCCGGCGGCGTATCCCTGACGCCGTAAACGGCCGGACCCCGGCACTCAGAGTGAGAAGCCGGGGTCCGTGTTACAGCATGAGGAGCCTGACGATTACCTACTTTCACACGGGCAATCCGCACTATCATCGGCGTGGAGTCGTTTCACGGTCCTGTTCGGGATGGGAAGGGGTGGGACCGACTCGCTATGGTCATCAGGCATGACGGG
>NZ_JAAGPS010000302.1:0-1121 GCF_017105025.1 Paraburkholderia sp. Ac-20336
TCGCGAGCCCGCTTCGCGATTCTCGCGCTGCTCGCGATCGGCACCGTCATCAACTACCTCGATCGCACGGTGCTCGGCATCGCCGCGCCGAGCCTGACCAAGGAACTTGGCCTGTCGGCCGGCGTGATGGGCATCGTGTTCTCCGCTTTCTCGTGGACCTACACGCTCTCGCAGATTCCGGCCGGCCTGCTGCTCGACCGCATCGGCGCGAAAAAGACCTATTTCCTCGCGGTCTCGGGCTGGTCGGCCTTCATCATCCTGAACGGACTCTCAGGAGGACTGATTTCGCTGATGATCTATCGCCTCGGACTCGGCGTGGCGGAATCGCCCTGCTTCTCCGCGAATAGCCGCGTGGTGGGCCACTGGTTTCCGCAGCGCGAACGCGCACGGGCGACGAGCATCTATCAGGTGGGGCAGTACATCGGCCTTGCGGTGTTCAGCCCGCTGCTGTTCTGGATCATCGAGTCATTCGGCTGGCGCGCGATGTTCGTGATCGTCGGCGCGGTCGGCCTCGCGTTCTCGGTCGTGTGGTGGCTGCGCTATCACGAGCCGCACGAGTCGCGCACGATGAACGATGCGGAACGCGAGTACATCGGCGCGGGCGGCGGTCTGTCGACGGCTGCCGATGCACAGCGGCCGTTTTCGTGGCACGACGTCGGCCGCCTGCTGCGTCGCCGTGAAATCTGGGGTGCCGCGATCGGCCAGTTCGCCGGCAACTCGACCGTGGTGTTCTTTCTCACGTGGTTTCCGACCTATCTGGTCACCGAGCGTCATATGGCGTGGCTCAAGATCGGCTTCTTCGCGATCCTGCCGTTCCTCGGCGCATCGGCCGGCGTGCTGTTCGGCGGCTGGGTGTCCGATCTGCTGCTGCGCCGTACCGGCAACGTGAACCTCTCGCGCAAGCTGCCGATCATCACCGGCCTGCTGCTGTCGGCGTGCATCGTGGTCGCGCTCTATGTGCAGAGCGATACCGCCGTGATCGCGGTGCTGTCGCTCGCGTTTTTCGGTCAGGGCATGGGCGGGCTCGGCTGGTCGATCATTCCCGATATCGCACCGAAGCGCCTGATGGGACTCACCGGCGGTATTTTCAATTTCACTGCGAACATCGCCGGCATCGTCAC
>NZ_JAAGPS010000303.1:0-1082 GCF_017105025.1 Paraburkholderia sp. Ac-20336
CTTGAACGAGAACACCGGCTGGTTGTCCTCGCGTTTCAGATAGACCGGATTGCGCAGCCGCGCCGACAGGTTCGGCGCGTGTTCGAGTTCGGTCTCGCGCGCCACGTCGTAGACGCGCGCGGTCAGGGTCTTTTTCAGGTAGTCGTGGGAAGCCATGCGGGTGGCGCGGTGCGCTGTGTCAGACGGGAAAACGTCAATGATAGCGCCAACGGTGTTTGCTCTGGCCTTTCCGCGTGCCGCGCCGCCGCGCCGCCGCGCCGCCGCGCTGCCGTGACCGTCCCGCAACCATCCGGCAACCTGGCCGCAAGCGGTATCGAGGCCGCACGCATCGGGTTTGCCAACCGTCCGGTCGGTAAGTCAACCGCATGTGAAACGCTCGCCGATTCGCCTCGAAAACGCCCGGGCCGCCGCCATCGCCCCGACTTCCACCGTCAACGCATGGCGGCATCATGCGGTAGAATTCCGGTTTGGAATAAGGATCGGAAGATGCACTGGCAGCCTCGGATCGCCCACTTGATGCCCGTCCCGCGCGAATCTTGTCCCGCGGCAGAGCGTCATGTCCGCCACGCACGATCGTGTAGCTGTATCTGAGTGCCGCGAAGCGACTGGCGTGGGTAGGCCGCCGGTCGTGCTCGCTCCCCTTCCCCTAGAAAGAAGATTTCCAGGCATTGCGCCCCACGCGCACCGTCAGCCGACGCCTCGTCATTACGAGCGCGCCCGGTTGATCTACCGAGTCGTCCAAACATGAACGCACCTCAAGTTTTCGATCCGCACGGCGCCGCCGCTGCGGTGGCTGCCGATCCCGAAGCGCGTCTGCGCGAAATTCCCTATAACTACACGTCGTTCTCCGATCGCGAAATCGTCATCCGCCTGCTCGGCAACGATGCGTGGGACGCGCTCGCCGAACTGCGCGCCGAACGCCGCACCGGCCGCTCGGCGCGCATGCTCTATGAAGTGCTCGGCGACATCTGGGTCGTGCGCCGCAATCCGTATCTGCAGGACGATCTGCTCGACAACCCGAAGCGCCGCGCGCTGCTGATCGAGGCGCTCAATCACCGCCTCGCCGAAATCGAGAAGCGCCG
>NZ_JAAGPS010000304.1:0-233 GCF_017105025.1 Paraburkholderia sp. Ac-20336
TTAGGACCTGTGCGACTTGACTGACTGTTTGTGTGTGTGTCGTCGAGTACAGTGCAGAACACACATGGTCTGCTCACGCACGAAACTGTTGACGACCACACCGATGTCACGAATCACTGTTGGTTGTGTTTGTGCTCACGTGTACCCTACCACACCAATGTTACAAATTATGATTGCTTTCTCGTGAATACAAGAGATCTCTAACTGCTGATATATTTTTTTTTTTTTTTTTT
>NZ_JAAGPS010000305.1:0-471 GCF_017105025.1 Paraburkholderia sp. Ac-20336
TCGGCGCCGACGTGACGATCGCGAGCCACCACGACCGCCAGCGCGCGCTGCACGCCTCGGCCGAACTGAACCAGCGCTTCGGCATCGTCACCGGCGGCATCGGCACCACGACGCCGGACGAACTGCGCGACGCGCTCGCCGAGACCGAGATCGTACTCGCCACCGCCGTCGCGGGCGTGCAGGTGATCGGCAGCGGCGATCTCGCGCATGCGAAGCGCCTGCTCGTGGCCGCCGACGTCAACGCGGTGCCGCCCGAAGGCATTGCCGGCGTCAACGTGATGAACGACGGCAAGCCGATCGACGGCGTGCCGAACGCGGGCGCGATCGGCATCGGCGCGCTGGCGATCGGCAACGTCAAGTATCAGGTCGAGCACCGGCTCTTCATGCGCATGCGCACGGGCGGCAAGCCGGTCTATCTCGGCTTTGCGCAGGCGTACGACGAAGCCCGCGCGGTCGCGGCCGGCCTCGGCT
>NZ_JAAGPS010000306.1:0-238 GCF_017105025.1 Paraburkholderia sp. Ac-20336
GAAAAAAAAAATACTATGTGTGAAACTTACAGATCATATCTACCGCATGAAACTTAGCTCCCCGTATGTCAACAACTACTTGTGCTTATTTACTTTCGCACCTTTATTCGATGAACACTAACGACATAGCACACTTCTCCTGGTGTTAGTGACTACTCGTCACTAGCCTGTGTCGAAAACCTTCTACCTCATCGTCGAACATCTCCGAGCTAGACTGTCCGTGTCACTTATCTGTGAC
>NZ_JAAGPS010000307.1:0-836 GCF_017105025.1 Paraburkholderia sp. Ac-20336
TCGGTGCAAGCAGCGGTGCGCAGAACAACGCATTGGCGTTGACCTCGGAACGGGTTCGCGAGCGCATGGTCGAACGCCTGCGTGCCAACGGCGTGACCGATCAGCGCGTACTGAATGCGATGGCGGCAGTGCCGCGCCACCTGTTCGTCGATCCGGGTCTCGCGGCCCAGGCCTACGAAGATGCTGCGTTACCGATCGGCCATCACCAGACCATCTCGAAGCCCTCGGTGGTCGCGCGCATGATCGAACTGGCCGCGGCCGGGCGCGCGCTGAACACCGTGCTCGAAATCGGCACCGGTTGCGGCTATCAGGCGGCCGTGCTGAGCCAGGTCGCGCGCGAGGTTTACTCGATCGAACGCATCAAGCCGTTGTCCGAACGCGCGAAGACGAATCTGCGTCCGCTGCGCATTCCGAATATCCGGCTGCATTACGGCGACGGGCGGCTCGGGTTGCCGTCGGCGGCGCCGTTCGACGCGATCGTGATCGCGGCGGCAGGGCTCGATGTGCCGCAGGCGCTGCTCGAACAGCTCGCGATCGGCGGGCGCCTGGTGGCGCCGGTCGGTTCGCAGGAAGGGCAAAGCCAGGTGCTGACGCTGGTCGAGCGCCTCGGGCCCGCGCAATGGCGCGAGTCGCGGCTTGATCGCGTTTTCTTTGTACCCTTAAAATCCGGAGTGATTTGACACCGATGAGTATGTTGCGCGCGATGCAGAGAACCACCCCGAATTCCCCCCTGACCGTCACCCAGCGCAGCGTGTGCGTGCTCGCCTTGTCCCTGTTGATGACGGCCTGCACCTCGCGGCTCGACCAGGCGCCCGTCGTCGACCGCTCCGGCGGCG
>NZ_JAAGPS010000308.1:0-1048 GCF_017105025.1 Paraburkholderia sp. Ac-20336
GCCGTTGCCGTCGCTCGCGCCTTACCGGCAGGTCGCTTATCTGCAGCGTTATGTGGCCGGCGGACGGCCCGGCTTCGACTGGCGCGTGCTCGTGATCGGCGGCCGCGCCGTCGCGGCGATGCGGCGCGTCGGCGGCAAGGGCTGGATTCATAACTTCGCGCAGGGCGCGACATGCGAGCCCGCCGAACTCGATCCGCTGCTCGCGCGCACGGCCGTGCAGGCCGCCGCCGCGCTCGGGCTCGACTATGCGGGCGTGGACCTGATCCCCAATCCCGACGATGCGGCGCGGCCGCTCGTGCTCGAAGTCAACGGCGTGGCCGCATGGCGCGGCTTGCAGTCGGTCACGCGGTTCGACATCGCGGCGGCGCTCGTCGACGATCTGCTCGATCGCAAGCTGGCGGCCGTGCCGCGGCGCGCGAGCGGGCAGACCGAGGACAGCGCGGAACACGTAGCAAGCGCCGCGGTTGGACTGCCGGGCGCCGCGCAGGAGAAACGACGAGCATGAGCGCGATGCGCCTGATCCCCATGCTGGAGCGTCATACCGGCACGTTCGACGTGGCCGCGCCGCAACCCGGCCATGCCCGCGCGCCGCTCCGCGCCCTGCATGCGTACCTCATCGCCGGGTCGTACGCATGAATCCACCGCCCGTGTGCGAACCCGGCACGCCCCCCTTCGAGCGCGCCCGCGCCGCTTTCCTCGCAGCCTGCACGCTCGACGTGACCACGCCGAAGCCCGGCAACGTCAGCGTGCAAAGCGCCGGACACGGCATGAACGCGGCGCAGTTTCTCGCCAGCGCGCACGCCTCGCTCGACGCGCTGTTCTCGCGCGGCGCGCGCGTCGGCCAGCGCATTCTCGATGCGGTCACGCGCACGCACGCGGCGGCCGGATGCAATACGAATCTCGGCATCGTGCTGCTGGTCGCGCCGCTTGCGGCGGCACTCGACGAAACCGGCCCCGCGCCCTCGGCCCGCGCCTGGCGAGACGCCGCCGAGCGCGTGCTGGAACGGCTCGACATCGACGACGCGCGCCTCGCCTATCGCGCGATCGC
>NZ_JAAGPS010000309.1:0-700 GCF_017105025.1 Paraburkholderia sp. Ac-20336
GCTCTCAATTGCGGCTGCATCCGCCAAAGCCGGCGGCGCCGACGGAGCCGCCGCATCCGTGGGCGGTGCAGCCGACGCCAGGCGATTTCATTCGCGCCTGCGTCGATCACTTCGCGAGTCTCGCGCCGGGCGGCTGGCAACTCGACGAGTATGCGTGCAGGTCGTCGAACGTCAGCTATCGCTGGTCGCGCGGCGACTCGAACGTCGCAATGCTGATGGCCGCCGCGCCGCTCGCGCAGATCGACACGAGCGGCGATCACGCCAGCTACGTCGAGCCGCTGACGCTGCGGCCGGGCGGCGACGATCCGATCGACGGCTTCGACGGCGTGCGCTTGCGGATGCTGTCGGTGTTCCAGCTGCTCGGCGTCGATCTGACGTTCATGCCGCAGCAGGGCCCGCCGCCGAAGAGCCTCGCGGCGCAGACGCTGAACCAACTGCATCCGGGCTCGGCGCCCGCGGCGCCGACATGGCAGACGTGGCGCATGACGGCAGCGCTCGGCGAGATGCCGCCGGACAGCCTGATCAAGTATCTCGACGAACCGGGCGTGCGCGTCGAGACCCTGTCGTACAAGGCGGGGCAATGGACCCTGGACGGAGTGCTGTATGAGAAATGACAACGCGTGGATCGTAGGCGCACTGGTCTGCGGGCTCATGGGCCCCACGGTCGCGCTCGCGCAGGCCGCCGCGCCGGCGCCGGTAT